>NZ_VPEO01000052.1:0-5481 GCF_013417155.1 Acinetobacter sp. YH16052
CATGCCGAATATATTGATAGGGATGAAGAAAAGAAGCTGAAACAGGAACAGGCAGAAACTGATCTTGAACATAGTGCTTATGGAAACATGCCGAAATGGGCTGAACATAATCCGATTACCTTTTGGCAGGCAGCCGACCTTTACGAGCGTAAAAATGGCAGTACCTATCGAGAATATGAAATTGCCCTGCCTAGAGAGATGAATGCCGAGCAACGCCTAGAACTGGTTGAGGACTTCATTCAGTCTGAGATCGGCTCAAAATATCCGTATCAATTTGCGATTCATAACCCTAAAGCAATGGACGGCAAGGATCAGCCTCACGTTCACCTCATGTTTAATGAACGTCTGCAAGATGGAATCGAACGAGATCCAGAGCAATATTTCAAACGCTATAACGCCAAGAATCCTGAACGTGGCGGAGCTAAAAAAGACAATACGGGCAAGGGTTACCAGGAACGAAAAACTGATATTAAAGACCTACGCCAAAGATGGGCTGATTTATGCAACAGCCATTTAGAAAAACACCAAATTGACAGTCGTATTGATATGCGAAGCTACAAAGAGCAAGGCATAGAGAAAGAACCCGAAAAGAAACTATTACCAAGCCAAGCTAAAGACCCTGAAATCAGGGAAGCCTTGCAACAGTCACGTATAGCCTATAAAGAGCTTGAGCAACTAGATTTAGGCGACCCTAAAAAAGACCTGAAAGACCTCAAAAACAGCCCAATTTCAGATAAAGAAATTAAACAGGGTATTGAGAGCTTTAAGGCTGATTTTGACAGCTTTAAACAGCTTGCTTTGGAACAGTACAAACAGCAGCAGAAATTAGAAAGAGAGCAACAGAAAACAATGAAGTTTAGAGGGATGAGCCGATGACACCTGATGAAAAAAAGCTATATGCACTGATGGCAGTTGCAGAACAACAGCAGAACCTAGTCAATCAGGCCGTTAAAGAGCTTCAAATCACGAAAGAACACATTCAAAGCACTATTGCTGGGCAAACCCACCACACTATATCAAAAGCGGTAAATGAGGGCTTACAGGACGGTACAGCAGAACTTATTAAGACCGCTAAAGCGCTTGGACGCTTGAAAAACTCGATTGAATCAGCCAATGATCAATTTTCATGGAAGTTAATCACCACTTTCTTAGGTGTTTTTTCAGTTCTCATACTGACTATGACGTGGCTATTTGCATCTTATATTAAGCCTTTAGAGAATATTCCAAAGATCGAGAGTTTAAGGCAGCAAGGTATTCAGTTTGATATTCAAAGTTGTGCCGTTGGAGAAGAGTCCAAGCCCTGCGTCCGAGTGATGAAAGAGCAGTGTGGCTATGGGAAGCATGGGGATTTATGCGTTATTGACCCCAAATAGCTGAATCTGAAAATGAAGGCTCTAAGCACTCATTTATAATTTTTATTATGTTTAAAATTAGTGGAAGTTAAGGAAATTATTATGTTAAAGCAATCAAGTTTAGAAAGAACAGAGTTTAAGGAAGAAGAACTTGCGCCCATTAAAAAGCTTGATTTGAATGATTTGAAAGTTCCTATGCCTAAAAACCTTGATCAGTTACTGATTTGGACATCCGAACTGGCTCAATATAATTATGCTCAATTCCTTAACCAATCCGAACAGCTAAAACTTGTTGATGAAGACAACCTGGAAGAACAGGCGGAAATCAGTCAGAAGCTTAGGTTCTATAGAGGTAATGCGCTTATAGAAAACCAAATCAAAGATTTCTATTTGAAAAAGTTACTTGATCAAGGAGAGGCAACAGTCAAAGGTTATATTAAAAGTCCGACTAAGAAAAATACCCGATATGCTGTAATTTCTTATCATGACTATGATTTTGTAAGCTTTGCTACTCCAGAGATTCTTAATAAATTTCCAGCCGATCTCATCAATTTCGTGCAAAAGGAAACACCTAAGACATTAGCGGACATATATCCTGAAGAAGCCGTGTTCTTATCAGCTATCAAAAAATTTATAAAACCTTTTAAGGAACAGTATAAAAAATTGGCTGATAAGAACAGGGAAATTAAGGAGCACAATACAGTTGCTCATAAAATTTATATAAAAATTAAAAATAAGGAAGCAACTCTGCAAAAGCCAACAGAGTCAAAGCCTAAAGAATCTAATCCAAAGACTACTGAAAATAGTGCTGTCCCAGTAGAGATGAAGCAGGGAACCATTCAGAAAAATATGGCTCCACAAGAAAAGCCACTTACTGTGATTAAGAAGCGAAAATTTGCTTTAAACAAGAATAAGTAACTTGTAATGTAAAATTCTAAACAAAAACCCCTCTAAGTCTTGCAACTTAGAGGGGTTTTCAAGTAAATTCAGCGGTACGCAGTTATTTGATGGAACTAACATCAAGTAACGAAGATCATAAGGTTTGGCGACCGTTATGATTTCACCAAAAGGCTTGTACCTGAACTCTATTTTCACAATAAACAGTGTTTATATCAAGCCTCAAAATGATAAGTCTTCGTTAATTCGTGTTTTAAACCATCAAATAAGCATCCTAGATCGAGCTTTGCCCGCTTCTGCGTGTCCGTTTTACGGTCGGCATGCAGTACGTGTGGTAGGAATAAGTGTCACTGGCGTATTGTAGCTATAGTCGAAAGGCTAAACCGCTTACAGGGGAACTTCACATAGGCGGAGCGTTAGGAGTAGTTACATAGGACTTGTTAAGTTGTACGTTGGGGAAACCCTCGCAGAGATACAGGCAATGTAACGACAGGGAGCGCGTGGAGCGAGGTGCAAGACTTTGAGTCCTTGTCTGCATAGTCAGCAAAGCTATGTGCGGATACGACCGATATACGTGGCTCCGAAGCCAAATATATACAGGTAAATCGGCAATACTTAGGGGATATGTCATTTTTTCAAATGGCTGCCCTTAGGGTGAGTATTGCCGAAACTCTCTCAACCGTTTCCAAAGCCAAAGCACGAAGTGCGACGCTTTGGAGGCGAGTTGAGAAGTTGAGAGCACTTGCTTTTAGCTTTTATTGTGTTTAGTAGTCGAGGTAGTTGTTTTTACTTTTCTGCTTAGGCTATTCAGTTGAATGTTAAGAGAAGTCGTAACGCTAAGCCTATTAACACGATACCCATAAAAATTTCGGGTGGTGTTTCAAAAAGTATGCTGACATTAAATGAAGCCATTATTGATGTAAAAAAAGGTTAAGTCGAAAGCTTTAAAATGGTTTTCAATCTTTTTTGAAAAATTACAACTCCTTCTAAAACCGCGCCTAATTCGATGCCTTATTTTGCAATTATTACCTTCAATACCTACAGTAAAAAATTTACCAATACTTTGCTTGCAGTTTTTAAAAGCAGTTATGAAACTGTCCCAATGATCACTTGCAATTCGGGTGTAGTGAATACCTAATTGTTTAAGCTTTGCCTTCAATCGTTGAACTGTAGCTAAGTCTCTTTTACCCCAAA
The DNA here is from genome assembly GCF_013417155.1 of Acinetobacter sp. YH16052. Classification (GTDB taxonomy): domain Bacteria; phylum Pseudomonadota; class Gammaproteobacteria; order Pseudomonadales; family Moraxellaceae; genus Acinetobacter. The sequence goes on from NZ_VPEO01000052.1 coordinate 3,444, forward strand.
AATAAGCAACAATCTCACCTGTTTCTCGATGGTAGGCGTAAATAAGCCATTGTTTATTATTTTTATTTCCCACAAAAGTCCAAAACTCATCAACTTCAAGAGACTCATAATGACTTTGTTTAGGCTGAATTTGGTAGGTCGATTCGGTTAAAGTACGTAAAACTTTACCGATACTGATTCGCTCAACTTCAGCGATATCTCGTATACCACTACCTCTGACCATCAACTGTAATATTTTTCGAGTAATGCCTGAATGACATCCTAGATAGCTCAGAGCATGGTCACCAATAAACTGACGTTTACAGTCTTTGCACTGATAGTTTTGTTTCCCATCTACTTTGATGCCATTTTTCTTTATACTGTCACTGAGGCAGGTTGGACATTTGATTTCTAGAGTTATTCGCATTTCTCTATTTTATCAAAATTCAACCTGCTTTGTTTCAGCATACTTTTTGAAACACCACCTCATACTGCATATAATGGCTCGATTTGGGTGTTGGAAGATGGAAAAAATGCTGGTTTATTAAGGCTATTGCCTAAGTAGAGCTGATTGAATCTTAGGGATTGGAAATTTTTAAAATGAATCATAATGGAGCCGATTTGGATCAAATAAAGTTAAAACAAATTAAAACTGACTTAAGTGTTGATGGAATTGTTAAGCTATCTCAGTTTATTGATAAAAAAGAAGTAAATTTAATCAAAGAGAGTTTGGTTGAAGAACTGAAACGTTTAAAAATTTATGAAAATAATAAAATAATCTCTAAAGAATTGAAAAAATTGAGTCATTTTCAACAGATTGTCATGTTGTCCAGAACAGTTAAACAGCCAAAAACTTTAGAAAAATATTCAGATATTTTGGGTGAAGTTGTATTCAAAATTTTTGCTAAAAAGTTTTACTCTGATCAGAAACAGCAACTTCTACTGACATTACCTCAACAGGAAAAATGGACACTGAATGATTTAAAATGGCATGTCGATTCACATTCAACAGCTTTTGAGTCACTGCAATTTTTTTTAATCATTGATGATATTCAACCTCATGGTGGTGGAACTCTAGTTTTGAAAGGTTCACATCATTTAACTGAACGATCTTCTTCAAGTCAGCTGAATCATTTATTGAGTACGAAAATATTAAATCAGCCTTTTGATTTTCAGAATAAAAAATTAGAGATCATTGAATTAACTGGCGTACAAGGGGATGTGTATTTAATGGATATGAGGGTTATTCATTCTCCAGCGATAAATGCTGCAAAAAAGATAAGAATGATGGCAACGTATAGATATTTTCAGAATTTGTAAGATAAATAAAGAAAACCCATCATCCTGACAGGATCTTCTTCATAAGAGATATTCCTAATCCATGCTGACATTCACATAGAAAAGAAACTATTGATAACACCTAATGTTTTTAATGTAGTAATGCCCGAGATTAAAAAACATATGGAAATTAAAGACTAGACTCTTTCATTTGATCATGTTCCTTGATATGCATTTAAGCGAAATGCAAAGTTTTGTCCAAATAACTGAGCGGTTTTAATATCGCCAATATCAAAAGCATCTGCCGCACTGGCATGTTCGGCTTGTGCCATAAGACCAGACCATGAGCCGAGACGATTGGCTGCTTGCGTATACGGAACACCTTGATGTTGCTCAGGTAAAATAGGGTTGCCGACCCATACCATACCGTGTTGCATCGAAAAGGTGAAAAGCGAAATCAGGGTCGATTGCTTATCCCCAGCAGGTAATGAGGAAACAGTAAATCCTGCGGCTAATTTTCCTTTAAAAGCCTGCTTCTTCCATAATGGACCTGTGGCATCCATGAGTTGTTTAAAAGTGCCAGAGACACCACCTAAAAAAGATTTCAAAACGCCCCAACTTTTGGGGCTTATTTTTATCTTTTTCAGAGGCCGTTTTTTTGTTTCTCGGAGAGAAACGCGGAAGCGTGCATTCCCTCCTGCTGTCGGAAAATGATAAATCCCCCAAACCGCTAAAAGTTGCCGATCGGCAACTTTTAAAATATCAAATTTTCACACATGGC
>NZ_VPEO01000053.1:0-5449 GCF_013417155.1 Acinetobacter sp. YH16052
TCCTGACTCTCCCCTGAAATTTTCCCCTCCCCTGATCCTGTCCCGGCAAAGACTTTGTCTTCAGCCAATCCTAGGATCATGCCTCTTTTCTGGCTGGCATATAGTGCACGTTCTTCTGGTGTCGGTGGTTTCATGATCTTGCTTGGGGCAAGCGAGCAGCCACGGAGGAATCCGGAAAGTCTTATTTCCGGATATTTGGGATAGAGAATAATTTGGGAACCTGTGGCTTCTTCAGTTTCACCTTCCGGTGTGATCCAGAACAGTTTGAGAGGTGCCTTGAATATCGGACCCTTGCTGGATTCTCCATCTGCGCGGATCTCTCCCAGTGGAAAATCCTGAAGAACTTCAAAATTTCCCCCAAAATAGATTTGCTGTTTGGAATTGTCATTATTGGAAAGCGGTTTGAGCAGGATCCGGGTTGCCCCTAGGGCCTGCATTGTCTGTGACATCTGCCTGATAGTCGCCATATACGATCCGGTCATTGTTCTTCTGACCGGATCGTACCTCTATTTGAGTGATTTTTATAGCTTTTACGCAGAAATCTTGTCTTTTTTATGCTCCTGAATTTTTGCTGCCCGTAGAATGTAAGGTTCCAGCAACCTTGCAACGGCAGTGAAGACGGGTACGACAACCGAGTTACCGAACTGCTTGTAGGCCTGTGTATCCGAAACTGGAATACGGAAGAAGTCGTCTCCATCCAGTTTTTGGAAGCCCATCAGTCTGGCACATTCCCGTGGTGTCAGACGACGCGGACGGTTCTTCTGGTTATCAGGATCATCAAAATCTTCTTCTCCCCGCTGCATATCCCAGCCGCGGTCAATCAGGATTTCCGAACCGTCTTTATGATAACGGGCCGAAAGGGTTCTGGCCACGCTACCAGGATTTTTCGGATCTACCAGACCAAAGCCAAAACCGTTACCTTTAGCCTGATGTTTCTTGGCATAGTTGTAAAGATACTTCCAGAGATTTTCAGTCAATATGTATTTGTCTTCTACTTCCTTTTCTAACACGTCCTGTATGGTCGGACGGACTTCAGGGAAGAGTTTACTGATATTTTTCAGGGAAAAGTCGCCCTTGATATCCAGGCTGCGTTTGAAGCCTACCAGTACAATACGCTCACGGTGCTGGGGAAGGAAGTTCTTGCCGTCAATGATTTTTGGATCATTCGGACCACTCGCGTCAGCATCTGCAACATCATAGCCCAGCTCGTCCAGCGTCTTCATGATGATACGGAAGGTATTTCCCTTGTCATGGCTTTTCAGGTTCTTTACATTCTCGAGTACGAAAATAGCTGGCTGTTTTGCTGCAATAATACGTGCCACATCAAAAAACAGTGTTCCTTGTGCTTCACATTCAAAACCATGTGCCTTGCCGAGGGAGTTCTTTTTTGAAACACCTGCCAGAGAGAACGGCTGGCATGGGAAACCGGCCAGTAGTACCTCATGATCCGGAATTTCGTTATCAATATGTTCATAAGCTTCATTGATGTCTATATCCGGATCTTCAGTCAGCGTAACCTGTCTGATATCTTCGTTGAATTTATGATGTTGAGGATCACAGTACCAGTTGGCCTTGTAGGTCCGGATGGCTTCCTTGTTCCATTCGCTGGTAAAAACGCATTGTCCCCCTATTTCCTCAAATCCCTTCCTAATCCCGCCAATCCCGGCAAACAGATCAATAAAACGGAATTTATAGTCCGGATGGTGTGCTGGTGGCTTCGGTAGCATCTTTTGCTGAAGCATCTCCACTTCGCCCTCACTGAGTGCCCGTGGTGCACTCTTTCCATTGAGCCATTTATTCAGCGTTTCACGGGTCCAGTCATACTGTCCAACCCTGCGAAGTATTTCAGCAACAGTTTTCTGGTCGTATGACTCCAAGACCTGATTGACCAGCATTTTGTGCTCTTCAATTTTCTGTTTTTCCTGGGTTAGGTACTTTTCATGCAGGTCATCGGCTTGGGAGAGAAACTCTTTCATCTATAAATCTATATTTGGGTATTTTGAGTGATACTTTATCACTCATTTGACCCAGATATAAGCTAAAACATTCATTGTTGCTCATAAAACATCCATTAAAAAGCTGATAGGGGAAAAGCAGCCCTGAATGTAGGTCCAACTGGGCCTTGAGCTTTGTATTTTGCAGTAAACGTCTGATCTGACGTTTTGAAATATGAAGTAACTGAGCAGACTAGGTTTGAGGTATGCGTTGATCGCAGATTTCCTGCAAGATTGACAATCTTTTAAGTTCTTTATCTGGCATGACGCTAACATATAAAATCGTCTGCTTCGACAATCGCAAAAGCACATATTCTAAAAGTGAACATTTTTACTTTGGAGAAATCAGACATTTCTATTTTGGGCTTACAAACCAACTTCGCGTAAGAGATTTTATGTTAAATAAGAAACTGTATATTTAATATACTATTTGAATGAAGGGGGTTCCCATGTATCACTAAACTCATCTTCAATCTCTTCATATAAAGTATTTGTTGTGATTACTGTGAGAGTTTTTTCATAAGATCCCAATGTGATACTTTCCTCAATTGCTTTAATACGATGATTTGTATCAATCCATTCATTAAGAAAAATTTCTTTTTTTGATAGCTCAGTTGAAATTATATTTTTATTTGGTAAGACTTTGTTTTTTATATAAATACACTTTCCAAACTTACGTAGTTCCTTAGTATCGAAAACAGCATCTACTTTACCATTTGAACTGATAATTAATAGCGCAGGTGCTTCAGTAAGTTCAATATATCGTATAGCTGTAGAGGTTAAGGACGTATTGAAAATACTAGCTAAAGACTTAATTGCTTCTAAGCCGTCATTGTATTTATACATTTCCTTTTCAAAAAGAAATTTAGGCATTAGTAAGCAGGTAGAAAAATAGTCTGCTTCTCTTTCATAGGGATCTTTACTGCTCGAACCTGCACTTGAAAAATGAGTACCATTTTTATTAAAGATATTTTCAGGATGTTCAGGTAAAAAATAATGCCCAAATTCATGGGCAATACTGAATCGTTGATATGGAATATTATTGATAGAAGAAGCATAGTAGATTAGGAAATCATTGCCATTCCTAATAAGCGCTCCAGAAATACCATGACTCTTTTGAGATTGAGTTTGTATATCAATCCCTAGTTCTTCACCTAATTTAAAAAGATCTATTTCATAATCGATTAAATCGTAATCCTGTCTAATCTGAGTAGCTGCTTTTTCAATATATTGTTTGGTGTTATTAGACATTATCTTATTCAATGTACTAAGAAATAAATAGTTTATTTATTTCTTAGTGACTCTGCAAATCGTCGAATAGTTTCTCTATCACTATCTGTTAAGTTTTGAAGATCTCTAAATAGAGTGTCCGTATTAGTTCCTTCAAAACTATCTACTCGTCCTAGTAAGTAATCTGTAGATACTTCTAGCGCTATTCCTAATTTTCTCAAATTATCAAAAGATGGTTTTCTTGACCCAGCTTCCAAATGTGAAATTGAGGTAGAAGGAATTTTAGATTTTTCAGCTAATTGAGCTTGAGTTAGTTTACGTAACTCTCTTATCGCTTTAAGCCGTTCAGGAAACACGTAGGTTTCATTAGATTCTGTATTCATAATTCTATTCTACTGATTATATTTTTGTATTTCTATAATAATTCGAAATAGAGAAATTTTGTTGACGAATTCGACAAGTAGTGTTAATAATATTTGTGACAACATTTAGTTGTCGAATTCGACAATATTAGGAGCGAAATATGTCTTTAAAGCCAGGACAGAATACAGGCCGTGATGGTGGGATTTATCGAGAGCAAGGTCCTAGAGGTGGGTTGAGAGATAACTACTCAACTATTCCAGATCGAACTATTGCCCCCCCGACATCAAAGCCAAATTCAAGCTGGGTTCGTGTTGAACGTACGCCAGATAGTAAGCGATGAGCTGTGAAAGACTGTTAAGTACGCTTGGCAGTCTTTTTAATAATTTCATATTAACGAAGGCACTGAGATGACTGATCAAACAATAAATATTTTATGTTCTTGCGGAAGCGATAAGTTTGAGATTCCTAGTAATCCTAAAGCTTCAGATACGATTACTTGTGCTAAATGTGGAGCACAAGAAAAGTATTGAATATTGCAGAAAGAAATAGCTTCTAAAGTTAAAAAACAAGTTGAAGCTAATTTTAAAAAAATGTTGAGAAGAGCGGGTTTTAAATAAGCTAATTGTTGATAGGAGGTCCTGTGTTTCCACCGAAAGAATATATAAAAAAATCTTTTAAACAAGGGGTTGCAATAACTATCCTTTTAGGAGTGATCCCTCTTTTATTAGCTTTATGTCAAGATATTTGGGGAGTCATTTTTCATAAAAGTCATGATCTATCTAACTTTAACGAAATGATGAAGAGCCTTATACCTTCCCATGATAATTATGTCCATATTCTTATTTGGCTTTCGGGAATTTACTGTCTACCTTTATTAATGTTAGTTGTAGCAGAAAGAGAATTAGAAAGGAAAATACCAATACCGAGTTGGATAAAGAATTTTATTCTTAATTTTGAATATGCATTATCAGCTATTTTTAGTGTGATGTTTGTTGCATCAGCTATTTTCTTTACTACAGGTTTTTTCTTCTGTTTTACCAGTTTCGGTGTCTCTTATGGCATTGGATTTGTTGTTATTGGAATAATTCTATTTACTCTCACTATGTATGCACTAGCAGCGATGCTAGAGCTTAAAGACCTATTCGTGAAAAATGATTCCGATTCAGAGAAAAACCTAGATTCTGATAATGAGAAGGAAAGTTAATTTAATACCTATAGTTTTCCTTTTAATAATAAAAAACCCCAGCATCCTGCCGGGGTTTCTCATATTGGGTTGCTAGGTATGACTCCTGTCTTAACTCACGCTCCTGGTGCGATCTTTCTTATTCTTGTTGTTTGGAACATCCTGTTCTCTATGACTTCATCATAGGAAAATTCACCTATCCTGGATAGCCGCAAAGGGCCGAGTTTTATGTGAGCCAAAGCGTACAAAATAGCCTAAATTTCATCCACAGCAATTGGGGATAGTTTTCGCCCTGGAAGAGCTGAGAACATTGGGAAAATGCCAAAATTGAGCATTTTTTAGACGATTTTATTGGCGAAAGATTACAAATCTGCTTAAAAAACACACGAGTTGTTAAAACGTGTATTTTTTGATCTTGAAGGTTGTGTGTTTTTTGTCTTAAACCTTTGATAAATAATATTATTTAAAATCGCATTTCGTATAACGCCCATTATGTTAAATAGAATCAAAAAACCTCCAATAAAATCGTTATAGTATTATTATTTATTGAGTAGATAAGAGAATTAAATTAGTGAAATATTCAAATGAAAAAATAGTAAAAGCTCTCTTACTTTCTCCTTTACCACTACTTTTTTTCACAGCAGTCCTGTTTATCGTAATGAATCAGGAATACAGCCTA
>NZ_VPEO01000054.1:0-5435 GCF_013417155.1 Acinetobacter sp. YH16052
CGCGACTCATGAGTGCTCGGTTATATGCGGGCCAATTGGTTGTGCGGTAGATTTTCTGTGTAGGCTTCTTCATTTGAAAATTATATCGCTGAAAAAGCCTTTACAGATAGGTTTGTGCAACAAAGCCCTTTGTACATATACTTCTTCTCCAGTTAAATACTTTTCAAGAAGTGCTAAGTTTTTGCTTAATATAAATACATCTTCAGGAATAATTTTAAAAAAACAGAAATCTTTTAGATGACCAATATTTTTATCAACTTCTATTATCTGTGGTTTTACATCTAAATATTGTTCCTTATATAAAAAGTCCTGCATATTTTTAGTGTTGAGAATTTCCTCTACCGAAATAAAATTATCAAATAGTTCTTTCGTATCATCGACTTGTTCTTTTAAATTTTGGTGTGATTTTTCATTTACATAGTTAATAGTAACTTTCCATATCTCATCTATAACTTCCCTTAAATTGGTTGCATTACTTATATATTCAAATGGAATAACATCTTTAAATGAATGTGTTATTACCCGTTTTTGCATATAAATTTGTACTAAATCTTGATGTCTTAATTCTAAAAATAGACCAGTTTTACTTCCTTCTACTCTTAAAAATTCACCTAAATCAGCAACAATGCTATCTTTTTTATCTAGCCATTCTGGTGTTTCCTTTCTTGGTAGAAAATCATTTTTAAAAATGAACTCACTGCCAAAGGTAGTCAAACCAAAGCTATAAACATGAGTGGGGATTTTATAAGCTAACAATTGCTTCAATAACGCACTATCAGTAAACAAATACTTTTTATATTTTTCATTAAGGTGTTCAACAGCTTCTTTAAGAGAATAAAAAGGAGTTAGGTGTTTAATATCACTCATTGTTATTTATGCCTCCCACGACACACCCAAAAAAGTAACTAGGTAAACAAGTTGGGTACTTGCTTGTTAGATGCTTCCTATACCTAGTAATTCTATAATCTTGATAATCATGCAGTTTTGATGCTCTGCTTAAATTGAATCAAATTTTCACCATCATCATTTGGCTTAAACCTTGATACATCCCCGCCTTGACGAAGTGTGTCTAAATAATCAGCCCATAGCTGCATCATTTCGCGTCGACGGCGCAAAAACTTGGTTCGGTTATAAGCTGTACCGTTTGGGTCTTTAACCTTGTGTGCAAGCTGGTGTTCCACAATGTCGGTTCTGTATTCAATTTCTTCATCGAGCAGCGTTCTCGCCGTTGCTCTGAATCCATGTACTGTGTGCTGTCCTTTAAAACCTACTCGTTTTAATACTTGGGTTAGAGTGCCGTCACTCATGCACTCAGATGAAGTTTTGACGCTTGGAAATACATATTTTGAAGTTGTCCGCAGCTCCTCAAGTTCTTTGAGAATGTCATAAGCCTGAATTGATAATGGCACTATGTGGTCTTGATGCGTTTTACTTGCAGCAAACGACAAGCATCTGTTTTCAAAATCTACCGATTCCCATAGTAAGGTTCTGACTTCCCCTGGGCGCTGATAAATATATGCTGATAACTTTATTGCTAACTCAGTTCGTATCCGTGTACGTGGAAAGTCTTTGGTTAAACGCCATGTTTTACGAAGTAGATCGGCTAACTCTCTCTCATCCGTCACAGCATTATGATTGCCCTTAGTTGGCTGAGGTAGGCTAATGTCGGGAGCAGGGTTATAAGTAATGATTCGGCGCTTTAATGGAAGTTTAAGCACCATGTTTATAATTGACTTCACACGTCTAGCCGATTCAAGCGCACCACGTTCAACAAGTGCATCGGTCACATCACGCTCCAGTTGCTCAGTGGTCAGTTGTGCTACTGGCAACTTACCAATAAAGGGGAGTATGTCTTTATCAAGTTTGCGTATTGTTTCACGGTCCACCTTTCCTTCATGCCTGCGAATCTCTAACCATTCCGTAGCAAATTTACTAAAAGTGTTCTCTAGGGTTTCAAGCTGTTCGCGTTTTTTATTATTGCGCTGCTCGGCTGGATCGATACCATCTGACAGCATCTTCTTAAATTCATCACGTTTGGACCTTGCCTGCTCAAGGCTGACCGTTGGGTAGGTGCCAATTGCCAAGGTGTTATATTTTTGTGTTACCGGTCGGCGGTAATCTATGCGCCAATACTTAGCTTCGGTTTTATCAATCAATAAATACAGACCACCGCCATCCGGGTGTCTCTGCTTCTTTGCGCCTGCCACATCAAAGCTAAGATTTTTAACCTGTTTAGCAGTCAGCTTATTAGACTGTTTTGCCATACTGATTTCTCCTGGTTGTCGGTATAAATCAGCATTTTTTTAGCAGGGGAGGTTGAAAAATAGCTGATTGGAATTTATACCGACAAATATACCGACAAAGTTGTCGGTATACTACCGTTATCCATCGTAGTGTATCGGGTATAAAAAAAGACTCAATCCCTTTAGAATCAAGTCTTTTACACTACGGCGGACTACCGTAAACATCGAATTTGGCGGTGAGAGAGGGATTCGAACCCTCGAAACGCTATAAACGTTTACACACTTTCCAGGCGTGCTCCTTCAGCCACTCGGACACCTCACCATAGGCCGAGGATAATAGCGAAAAAAACCAGCTGTGCCAAGCTGAAACAATTGATTTGCGGAAAAACTTTTAATGCGGTGCTATGATTCGCAAAAATGCTTGTTAAAAACGAAGACAATATATGCAAAGCACTGCACAAAAGGCAGCTCTCCCGGTGATTACACTGGCTGCGCTTGGGGTGGTTTTCGGAGATATTGGTACCAGTCCGCTCTATGCACTGCGCCAATGCTTCCTCACCGCACATCTCGCCATTAGCGAAGCTTCTGTACTCGGTATCCTGTCCCTGATTTTCTGGTGCATGATGCTTACCATCAGCTTTAAATATGTCATGGTAATCATGCGTGCTGATAACAACGGCGAAGGCGGGATCATGTCACTGTTGGCATTAAACCTGCGTACCACACGAATCTCTGATCAAAAGAAAATATTCCTGATTGCTTTGGGCTTTGTCGGCGCATCGTTATTTTTCGGTGACGGGATTATTACCCCGGCAATCTCCGTGCTCTCAGCCATTGAAGGCCTGAGTATTGCCACACCCATTTTCAATCAGTGGCTGGTGCCTTTATCCATCGGGATTTTGGCCGGGCTGTTTATGGTTCAGCGACACGGCACAGCCACGATGGGCAAGTTTTTTGGACCTTTAACTATGCTCTGGTTTTTGTCGATTGGCGGTTTTGGTTTGTGGAGCATCATCCAGACCCCGTTTGTACTCTGGATGGTGAATCCCTACTGGGCCTATCATTTTGTGGTCGATCAGCCCTATGTGGCTTTTCTGACCATGGGGGCGGTGATTCTGACCATGACTGGGGGTGAAGCGATTTATGCCGATATGGGGCATTTTGGCCGTCTGCCGATTCGTCTGGCCTGGTTCATTATTGTCTTGCCATGTTTATTGCTGAATTATGCCGGGCAAGGCGCCTTGTTACTGCGTAGTCCTGAAGCACTGGCGAATCCTTTCTATATGCTGCTGCCCGACTGGGCCTTATTTCCGATGATTGGACTGGCGACTGCAGCGGCGGTGATTGCCTCACAGGCGGTCATTACTGGGGTATTTTCTATGGTCAATCAAGCCATTCAATTGCGTTATTTACCGCGCCTGTCAGTCAAGCATACCTCTGCATTGGAGCGTGGCCAGATTTATCTGCCTTTCATTAACTGGATGTTGTTTATCTCGGTGCTGATCCTGATTTTACTGTTTGAAAATAGTGCCAATCTGGCCAGTGCTTATGGCGTTGCGGTGACCATGACCATGCTCTGCGGCACCATTTTGATCTCGATTCTGGCCTATGGCTTCTGGCGTTGGCCGGTCTGGAAAGTAGCGTTATTTGCTGTACCATTCCTGGCACTGGATTTAGTCTTTGTGGCCTCAACGTCCTTGAAAATCGCTTCGGGTGGCTGGGTGCCAATTCTGATTGGTGCGGTACTGTTTACGATTCTCATGACCTGGAAAGACGGGCGTGCGTTGGTACTGAACCGGCTGGAACAGGATGCCTTGCCGATTGATCTGTTTATTAAAAGTATTTCGATGGGGGAAGGCACCAAGTTTGTGCCAGGCGATGCCATTTTCCTGACCGGTACACCAAATATTGTTCCGCATGCCATGTTGCATAATATTAAGCACAATAAGGTCTTGCATGAACGCAATATCATGTTGACGGTGATTACCCGGGATATTCCTTTTGTTGACAGGCAGGACCGGATTGAACTGGAAAAACTGAGTGAGCATTTTTACCGGGTGTTTATCTATTATGGTTTTAAGGATCAGCCGAATATTCCGGAAGCTTTACAACAGGCCTATGAGCAATGGGATTTTGAATATGACCTGATGCAGATCAGTTTCTTTATTTCACGTGAACGGATTATGCATACTGTGGGTGAGGGCATGGCACCGTGGCGGGAAAAGCTGTTTATTTCTATGCAGCGCAATACCAGTCCGGTCAGTGATTTCTATCAAATTCCACCCAACCGTGTGGTCGAGCTGGGCACCCAGATTCAGATGTAAATAAAATAAAAAGCATAAAAAAAACCAGAGGCACACTCTGGTTTTTTTATGAGAGAAACAATAAATAAATGAGTTTCAGATTATTGTTCGAGTTCTACCGCAGCCGGCACTTCAGGTGCAGCATTCAAAGGTTCTTCCATCAGTACTGGCTCTGCATCAGATTGAGCTGCAATTTCAGTTTGTTCATTGCTCACATCTGCTTCAGTCACAGCCGCTTGTTGCTGTGCTTCAGGCATCGGTTGTTCTGAAGCAATAGCTGCTTGCTGTTGCTCTTCAGACATTGCTGGTACAGCTGCTTGTTGTTCTTCCAGTGTTGGTTGTTGTTGAGGCGTCGTCATAGACGTGCTGGCTTCTACTTCTGATTCAGTGGCTGGTTCAACCAGATTGGCCGACACCTCTGCTTCATTCATACCTGGTTCTGTGACAGGTGGTTGAGGAGAAACAGTACCTGAATTTGGTGCCTGAGTCATTGCTGGATCATTGGGCATTGGTGCCTGTGTGTTTGGCATGGCTGGTTGCGGTGCTGCTGCACGCGGATCGACCAGACGAATCTGACCAGAGTTCACCAAGCTTTCCAAAGAGGCTTCCTGACCATTCACCTTGGTACTAATTTTAGCTTTAGACAAGCTTTCAAGTGTTTCACCTGGTTGAACCGGTGGCTCAGCAAATGCAGCTACGCTGATCACACTTGTGAATAATCCTAAACCTAATGCTTTAGAGAGTTTGGAATTCATGATTGACTGGACTGCTCCCAGTATCCTAGACACGAGACGGCCTCATTTTGAAGCTGCCTCAAAGGCTTCTGGACTCATCCCATCGAGATGCGAATGACGCCTGATTCGATTGTAAAACATCTCGATATAATCAA
>NZ_VPEO01000055.1:0-5410 GCF_013417155.1 Acinetobacter sp. YH16052
AAGTTCTCCTCCGGTCATTCGTTCAAGCAAGGCTTGATGTTCAGCTTCGGTCAAACGGACTTTGATCTCTTTTTGTCTTTTGATGATTTCTTTCTTCGTCATGACTAAATCTGCTTCATGAATTGGGTCGCCTTTTTTTGTGAGGACAAATTGCCCAGTTAAGGCAATTTACCGCAACAGAAAAAGGCGAAAAGAGGGTCAAGGGATTCTTCCCTTGCAAGGCACAAAAGGTAACTCTATCGAAAACTTTAGTTTTTGTATAGAGTACCCTTTGTGTGTCCTTGCCCTCTATAAAAATAAAAAAATAATATATGCCCTCCGGGCATTCTTGTGATCTGTAAAGAAAGCATTGTCTAGGAGGAAAAATGGATCAAAATAGTTATGAATTATTAGAAATATTAAGGATCATAAAGGAAATAGTGATTCTAATAATTTTAATTATTAGAGGACTGAAACAGCCCAAATAGGGCTGTTATCTGATTTAGGCTTATCTGCTGTCATTTGTTAATAGTAGATAAGCCTTGATAGATGTAATATAACGTACTAATTTTTAATATATTTCTATTGGAAAAAATAATGTTTGAATCATTTAAGTTAAGAATAAAACCAATAAGTAATGCGCTTGAGTTAGATCAATTCGAATCTCAAGTTTTTCAAAGCCTTAACGACAGAATTGAATCAGACTTTCAACTACTTGATTTCATAACTCACCAGTTATTCTTAGCTAGAAAATCTACTAATCAAAATGTTATTAACTTAATTGAGTATTCATCTTTTACGCAGCTTGAGTACTTAGAATACCCTTTTTATCCTACAGCAATGGATACAAAAAATAGTCTTTCAGACTATTTGGATAAAATGGTCAATATATTAATAAGTAAAAATTTCCAACTTGAGAATGTTGAAAATAGTAAGGTAAGAATCCTAAAAAAAATTATTGCCCACAATGCACAGAGAATCAGAAATACTCGTATTGAACAACTAAAAATTCGGTTAGCTGAACATGTAAAAAATCATACTCCCTTCGAATATGCTGCACTAAGACAACAGTCTCTTCAATCTTTGAATATTAGTTATAAACAAGGTACAGAGTCTTGGAATGCTTTGCCTCTTATAGAAAGTAATTTAGAGGAAAATATTAATTTCTATAATGAGGCAAGTCATACTTTTTATTTCAATGTATTAACTTTTAAGAAGGATAATCCAACCTACGAGCTTACCCCTATTGAATCTATTTCTCATTCTCTGACTTACTTAACCCTGAATGCTTGTATGGTTCTCATTGAACCTGCCCTACAAACTTACTACGCTGAGATAGAGAAGCAAATTAATGACTCTGTAGAATCAAGAGTTATTAGAAATAATCTAAAACAAGAAGATATTAATAAAATATTCTTAAATATCGTGAATTATTTAAAAAGCATATATTCGATTGAATTATCTGTTGAACAGGCAGTAGGAATCACATCAGCTGCAAGTAAAAATTGGAATATCAAAGATATAATTAAAACTGCATATCAACTACCTGAGTCGGCTAAAATCTTAAAAGAAATCGCGCCAGATGCAGAATATTTAATTGACCATTTAATGCCTGAAGCAATTTACATGAAATTTATAAATAACCATAAATGGTCTACTACACAGACATACTCAGAATTGGTTAGTGCTTTTACTTCTTTTATAGATGAAGAATCTAATGATGTATCATTTTTTTGGTAATGAAATAAGGGAAGGCTTTAAATCCTTCCTAACTTCTTCCATCTGTAATAAGTACTTTGAGAAATTCCTAAATTTTTCCAAGGTTCGTTTGTACGTTCTGAGTTTTCAGATTTAGAACGTTTAGATTTCTTACCGCCAATACTTCCCTTATGACTTTGCCGATGTATAAACTCTTGGTAGCAGTACGCATCTTTTTTCCAACAGTAAGTAGCAATACTTTTTGCGGTTGCTTTGACTTCTGAGTATGGTAATGGCTCTAAAAACGCTTCATTTACGCTTAGACAATGTTTTACTACCTCATCTAACCAAGTGTTATAGATTCCACCTCTATGCGCTCTAACAGCCGTATATGCCCATTTACGCACGGTATCGAACAGTGTGCAGTTACGTCCAAGTCCTGAAACTTCCTGTTTTTTGCTTAATTTCTTAGGTAATTCTACAAAATCGGCTAAATAATCGAGCGTATAGGCTTGTTCACTCCAAAAAGTGACACGCCAATCTTTATGAAATGGATTCTTCGTAATGAGATGACTGTAGCCAACGTCTGCTCCAAGTTTATTGGCAAGTCCTGCCTGAACCTTTGAGGCATAGGCTATTGCTTTTTGACTGGCTAATTCACTGGTACACAGTGGAATTTCTAATTTATAGCAAATATGAGCATGACCATTTTTTAAGGTCTGCGCTGTCCAATAGGGCATTGGCAAATTTTCATCATGCCATGCCATGACAGCATCTGAACGATCTATATCAAAAAAGAAGTAATGAAGCATACAAGGCTGATTACCCTGTATGTATTGCATGTTGATTGCCGTTTTTTTCGGTCTTATTTGTAAGCCATACAATAAATCATCTGCACAGTATGGTTTATGAGCAAGATTTTCAAAAAAATCGCTTAATTGAGCGTTATTCACCTTTTGCAACGTCCTTTATGTTGCAAATGCTCAAAACATCAGTAAAATACAAATATCGATTTTGCGTTTACTGATGCTTTAAGTATTTGTTAAACAATGAGAAAAAAGTAGGTTTGCCGACCTGCTTTTTTTTCGCCTAAAAGAAAATCTAACACAACTTTAATATTTTTAAAAGTTATTGATTTTCTTAATTTTATAGCCGTTTTTTGCCAATATACGGCATATAATCTAATTAAATATTTCTCGAAGTATGCAAGATTCTTAAAATAAAAACTCGCTTGGCTTCCTCATCAATTTGAATAATTGCACGGTATGGACTGTCAGAAATAAGCATTTCTCTTGTTCCTAAATTGCCCTTCTTTTTAGTTCGATTTGGTGAGAAATACAGGGTTTCTAGCTGTTCAGTAATTTTTAAATACATCCCTTCTGCTAGTTTTTCGCCCCATGTCTCTATGCCATACGCCAAAATTTCAATTAAATCCTGTTCTGCTTGTGGCAAGTAAGAAACTTCATAGGTCATCTTTTACGGCTCGCTACCAAGTCTCGTGCCTTTTGCATTGCAGTCGCATGTACTGACTTCATTTCTTTCGTATCAGATGGATGCGCTTTCAAAGCATTTAACGCTTCTGTGATTTTCTCTTTTTCCCAATCTTCATAATCATCATCTTGGACATCAAAAAGGCTTTCTAAGTGGGTGCCTTTCACGTCTTTTAATGACAAGAAAACACCAACAGGGCGCTTATTCTTTGTGACTAATACAGGTTCTCGCTGCATCGTATCTAATAACTCACCAAAGCGTGATTTTGCATCTTTCGCTGTAATAACTTGCATGTTCAAACCTCATAAAAGTAGGCGTTTTGTCTATTTTAGACTTTTTTTGAAAGTAATCTAGCGTAATTTATTAAATTTAACGCCCAAATCCTCTACTAGCCCTTCTTTCAACGTGTTTTTCTTTCATTTGCTGGCTAATTTGCTGTTCACTTCTCTTAATTTGCTGTTGAGATTGTTTAATTGCTGATTTTGACTGGCTAATTCCTCGTTCTGACTTCTCAATACTTGATTCTGAATGCTCAATGTTTCGATCTGCTCGCTCTGACTTTGATTTATAGCGTTTAGCTCTTTCAATTGCTTCTCTAACGAGTTCAATAAGTCTTTGTAGCGATTCATAAAGTCGTTTGGCATTATCTTGTTCCGCTTGATTAGGATTACTCTGTTTTACGTCCTGCTTTGCTTCTTTTGAGGTGGCTAAGTTTTCAAATAAACTTCCGCTATCCTTCAAAAGCTCCTTTCCATCATTTGACTGGTTAAATGGATTTTCAAAAGGAGTTTTAAAGTTAGATTCTATTTTTCCAATTTCAGTACCATTTGACTGGATGTGGTCTCGTAAGCGTGCGCTTTTTTGCTGTTCTTCGCCATGATATATAGGGTTTTCTTGTCTTCGCTCTCGTGTAAAGTCACCTTCCGCAAGATTTGTTTCTCTAGCGGTGTCTGCTCTACTTTCAGATTGATTTCGGCTAATTCCTGCTGCTTGTTCTGAATTTGCTTCGCTAACCACCAATTTACGCCAAGAAAAATCAGAAACACTGTAATCAACACGCCCAATATTGCTCCCGTGAGAATATTCAAACGCAAAGCGTTTCTGATTTTCGGCTGCTGATCTTGGATGGTCTGAAGGTTTGACCTTAAAATTTTCTCTGTTTCCTTGCTGCTTGCTCTCAGTAAGGCGTTGTAGCTTTCCAAGTGCTGTTTCGTAACGCTCTCGGCTTGTTCTTTGATAATCCTGTCCTGCTCGGCGGTGTTCTTCTGCAAATTGTTTATCAAATTGTCGATTTTCATAAATTACGCCTTCTAAACGAATATTCCGCTTGCCGTCAGGATTCTTAATACTGATTGATCTATCTGTTTCTCTAGCAATCTCAAAGCCTGCACCCTTTAGGGTTTCAACTACATCTTGCCTATTTTGGATATTGCCATTGCTAATTTGCTCAGCAATTGCTGTCCCGATTTGCTCTTTAATTTCTTTGACGCTTCGAGGTAGGTTTTGGCTATTCAAACTCTTAATAGCTTGAGCTTTCTCAGGTGCATGAGGATCTGTTAGACCATACTTAAAATTGGTGACTTGCTTCCAGTTTTCTACAAGTGGGCGGTCAGCCTGATCAAAGTAAGGCTGTAATCTCTTTCCTGTACTTAATTCAACATTAGGAATTACGAAATTAAGCTCTAAACGCCCTTTATCAGTATGTTCTATCCAAGTAATGTCATATTGATCTCTTTCTAATCCTGCAAGCAATGTAGCTTCAAAGCTCTGCATGATTTCTTCTTTTTGGTGTGCCTCAATCTCTAATTCTTCAAATGAAAGCACCCCAACTGTATAGCGATTTTGAAAATCCAAATTATCTGCTAATCGTTGAGTTAATTCGGGATCTCCACTAAGTAAAACGGCACCTGGTCTATCTCGATCTTTGCCAAGTAGATAGTCAATTGTTGCACCTGCACTACCGCCCCCTTTATTTCCCAAAAATTTAACGATCATAGTTAGCCAAGATTCCTTGTAGTTGTTCTCGAATTATTGCCAACTCTGCAAAAGCTCTAATTTTTTCTATATCGGATTCAACAGTATTTACTTGTCTTGCAATCTGATTGAGATTACCTCCAATACGTCCTAATGCCGCTAAGAGCTGAGGATCTGCCGCTTTGTAATTTCTTTTTTTATTCGGTTTCTCATCAAGGCAAGTATTCCTAATCCAAGTCGCAAGTTCTCCTCCGGTCATTCGTTCAAG
>NZ_VPEO01000056.1:0-5354 GCF_013417155.1 Acinetobacter sp. YH16052
CTCTTTAGCAAAGTTTTCAGCAGTAATAGTAATGGGGTCTTTTTCGGTAGCGTTGGTAACTCTAGCGATAGGACTTGCTAAAACCAATAAACGCTTTTCATCGATAGACATGCTTTTAAAGCATTCTTGAATATTATTTTGTATGACCACCCATGAAGGTGGATAGGTTTTTTTATCTTCCATTTGAAAACTACATACTGAGCAATGTAATTTGCAAAATACCAAGCTGCTGTTTTTTTAGCTATTATTTTTGTAGCTTTTTAACAAAACTACAATAAAAATAATGTAGCTTAATGTCCTCCATTTGTAGTTTTAAATTCCTCCATTTGTAGTTTTAAAAACTGATTTAGTCCTCCATTTGTAGCTTAATATCCTCCATTTGTAGTTTTTTAAAGTTTGAAAGCCTTATGAATAAAGGGTTTGAAGGGGGTCTAAAAGCTTTTAAAAGCTTATTAAAAAGATAAAAAAGGATTTTTTATTTAATACAATTGAAAATAATTTTTTATAATTAATTCTAATTCTTCGTGTAAGGCTGTTTACGGCCGATTAAAAGAAAATAGGTATACAACCATATGTTTACATGTAAACGTTCGAAATACGCGAAACTGTGAGCATAGGGACTATATTTTTATGTATTCCTATGTTAGAGTTTGAACTGTTTGAAAATAAAGCAAAAAAAAGGCACTTGCGTCAACAAGTACCTTTTTTGAAATCTTTAATATCAAATAGCTAACAAATCAAACCAAAGGAGGTTAAAAAAGCCATAAGAATTAATGATTTACGTTTAAAATGCATAAACGATTCTATCATTGATAAACAATTTGTTCAAGTTAGCGAACAGATAAGGCTGATTAACCTCCATTTTTTACAATGGAGGAATCATCATGATTCCAGTTTTACCGGCAGTAGATACACATAAAGCACATATCTTGCACCGCTTATTAAATAGGGTGCCTGTTAAAAACAAAGATATGTGGTCGTCTATTGATTCTAGTTACTCTGCGTGTCGTATTAGCGAATTACGTAGTGATGGATGGAATATTGAAGATCACTATTTATCTGAAGATTCAAAACTGAAAAAACGTGTGCGAGTAAAAGTGTACTTCATACCATCTTTATTAATTAGTGAATTGTTGAAAGAACAGGCAATTCAAGATTTTTTAAGAAGGTTTGAATATCGACAAGCCAGTTAAATAGAAAAAAGGAAGGGTTATCCCTTCCTTTTTTTGCTTTAAAAAACAGACTTTGTAATCAGAGAGAAAAACGCATGAATTTTGATACCAGGTGATCGCTCGTAGGCACTTGCTCGGCTCTTACTAGAATGAGTTTTTTATTAAAATATTTAATCAGTACCGTGGAACAACGATCAAATATCAAACTTGGAACATGATAAATAGAGGAGTTGCCGCCCTGTTGCTCTATGATTCAAGGCAGCAATCTCTAATATAATGATCTTGAAGGGAAAAACAGTTGTATTTCGTATAAGGTCTATTATGCTAATTTTTTAATCCAAATTGGATTCGAAGTAATTAAAGCTTTACTTTTTAATATAGAAAAATTATCTGCATGCTGACTTAATAACTCTATAAGAGGTGGGATTGTAGAGCTATTTAATAAGTATGGATTAAAAATATCATTATGATTTTTAGAGAAAAACTTAACTATATCCTGATCAATATTGGCATATTTCATATACCAATTAGAAAAGAGATATGTACTGATCTTCTCAAGATAAAGAACTTCACAATTTTCATGACGCGGATCTTTTAAGATTTTGTCATGAAAAAGATGCTTTACTTTATCTTCTTGCCCCTCTAAACATTGAACAAAGTAATCATTTCCATAGTAAAGAGCCCCATAGATCTGATTTGCTCCATTAAACTTTAATGCTTCGGTTAAAATTTCATAAAGTTCACTCTTAGAATAAATTTTAGACCTGAACTTACTTACATATAATAATCGTATAGCGGTCATTGGTAATTCGTCTTAAGATATAAATAGTTAAGTATATATAATAAAAAAAATTATTATATAAAATTAGTAATTTTTAGACTGCTTTCTTAAAGCATCCTTTCTTTTATCTTATATCCTTGCACTTTACCTATTGGTAAAATACATACATTCATAATCTATATCGGAAAGTAAGTAATTAAGCATAAGAAAAAAAATCCCAGCAGGTGTAGTGCTGGGATTAGGTGTCTTCTGGGCTTAGTTATTATCGTTATCAAAAAAGTATAACTCAGTTTTTACTTAATTAATTTTCTTTTCAATTAGCTTCAATTTACTTAACTGTTGCTCTTTTTTCTGATCATTTTCGATCTTAATAACTATAGCTAAAATAAAAAGCATCATTATAAAAAATAGGAAAATCAAATGCTTTCTCATTATTTATTCCTTCTTTTAATGTTTTAGCATGCCTTTTCCCATTGCAAATAGATATGACATAAGAAACCAAAATTTAGCTCGATGCTTTGAAATATGGCTTTAGCCATATTTCAAAGTCGGGCAACTTTGCGCTTGCTATAATCTGATTAGCTATGAGAAAAACCAAGCAAAGTACCGATCAACTAATATCTTTTAGGGTCGATCTGGCACCAGTCATAGGTCTTTTCTTTGACACTATTTGGCTGAAATGAATAGCAATTTTTCGTCATGATTCTGACTAGTGTTTCACCATCACTTTCTCTAATTTGTAGTGGATATTTTTTAAGTACAGCCATATCAGTTCTACGTTCATTAATTTCATCTTTGCTTGGCACGTACAAGAATATTGCCAAGATGAATACCATCATCACAGCGACAAACGTGCTGGCAAAAATAATGATAAATTTTAAGTTGAGCCTTTTTGTAGCTTCGTTTAATTCTTGAATACTATTGTTTAATGCAGCTGTATGTTTCTTATTTGCGTTTTCTAGCGATTTTTCAGCCTTATTGAGTACTCCGTTAGCGATTTGGTTGTAAAATACCTCTAATCGCTTGTTATCGTCTGCTATGGCCTCTCTATATTCCTTCATGGAGGCCAGTAAAATATATAGTTGATCGTCTAAGTCGTTTTGGTTGCTCATAGCGATGGGCCACTTCTTTCATATTTAATACGCTGTGTCTGTTTCATCTTTTGCTCTTGTTCCAATTTCAATCTTTGTCTTTGCTCTTGTTCCAGACGTTGTGCTTCCCGATCTTTCTTCCATTGTTTGAAACCTTGCTCAACATGGTTGAACCCTTGTTCTAAGGTCTTTTCCTTGTGCTGTTGTTTGTTTTGGAGCTGTTGGCTGTTTTGCTGTTTGATCGTATCGTTAAAACGGCTAATTTCAGTATCTATGCCTTTTCTGCGCATCTGGGTAACTTTACTACCCTCATGGATGGTAGCTTGTAGATCCTTGCCTTGATCGGCATAACTACGGTGGTCGATTCTTTCCCGATACCCTGCATGTTCGAGGGCATGATTGGCTAAGTTTGCCCAGGTGGCTCGGATCTGTTTAATTTCTTCCTGGCTTGTTCCCATGCCCAGGCTTTTTCTCTTGGCATTGCTTAACTCAATATCAGTCTTATCCTTTAGCACCAGATTATGATCTTGATCCAGTTCAGCCTTACGTGTAGTCAGCAAGATATGCGCATGATGGTTTTTATCATCCCCTCCTTTGCTGGGTGCATGGATGGCTAAATCTGCAATCACCCCATAACGGTCTACTAATGATTGGGCAAACTCTTTAGCCAATTCTTTTCGCTGTTCTTCGTCCAGTTCATCAGGTAAAGCGATAACCCATTCACGTGCGGTTCGGGCATCTTTTCGATTCTCAGATTTTTCTGCCAGATTCCAAACTTGGCTTCGGTCTAATTCAGTATCCAAGTTAGAAAGAATCTCTGTATAAACCACACCTTCTTTTCTTGTGAAGTCATGGGTTAACCCTGTCCGTTCATCTTTCAATTTTTCTCCTGCACGGTAAGCCATAGATGCAACTGCAGTTCGTCCCGAACTTCGGTTAACGGTCTTAGTAGTACAGTGATAAATTGCCATGCCTTAGCCTTGTGGTGGTTTTGCTTTTGCTTTTAAAAATTGCGTAGCAGTTTTTTGGGGTTAAGGGGAATCCCCTTACGCAAACTTTGACTTGGATGAAATCCAAGTCGTAAGTGCGCATTTCATGAAAACACGATAGCATATAGCCCGCTTGAATTTCAATTCATAGGGCCTTATGCTTGAGTGGTTTTCTATATCCCGAAATCTGAATCATGACAAAATCTGCTGAAAATCTCGAAAAGAAAATTGAAGCCCAGTTAGAGAAGCTGAAACAGTTAAAGGCTCATAAACAAGCTATCGAAGCTAGAGAAAAATCAAAGCAAAAAGAGCAGGAGAGAAAGGACGATACTCGACGCAAAATTTTGCTCGGTTCTTATTTGATTAAAAAAATGAATGACAATGAAGCCAATAGAGAAAAAATACTCGCTGAACTCAACGAGTATTTAATAGAAGATCGAGACAGAAAATTATTTAACCTTTAAAACCTAAACTTCTTAAATGTGGAATAAACTCTTTTTGTTTTTCAGGGTCTATCAGCATGTCTTTAATTCGACTAGCTAAAGCCTCATAACTCTCATTACCAACAGCTAAATGTGATAGGCCCGGTAATTTGGCAAGCTGATTTCCAAACATATTAATTTGCCCATCAGTCATTTTGAAAAACATATCGACGGTATTCATATCTCGACTTGAGTTGATTTTTGGCTTTTCAAATTTTTCTTTAACTTTGAATCTAAACCCCACAACAGTTCTACCCTCTTTTATATTTTCATAAGTTAGATTTAAATCTGTTTGAGAGTTAATTTCTTCTAAAGAAGGCTCTAAAACACGGGTTTTTAAATTAGACATTCGATCATAAGACTTAGGCAATCCTAACTCTGTTTTTATACGATCTAAACTTAATTCAAATTTACCTAGACCCTGATATTTCTTGGCAAGATGATACAGGTCAAAGGAATAATCTTTTTTAAGTCTGAGTACCACTTCTTTTTTATATTTGGTGTAAGGGTTGAGCTTATCAAATTCTTTTAGCATTAAAAGAACTTCCTCAGGAAAGCAAATTGATATTGCTCCATTGTCGTATTTTGCTCGGATTACCCAAGAACAAGAAACTTTTTTCCCCTTTTCATCTGTATAGGTAAAGTACCTACGCAGCATATGCTTACTAGCTTCCTCCATCGACTTATATGCAGAGTGGGTTTTTATATTGCACTCTTTAGCAAAGTTTTCAGCAGTAATAGTAATGGGGTCTTTTTCGGTAGCGTTGGTAACTCTAGCGATAGGACTTGCTAAAACCAATAAACGCTTTTCATCGATAGACATGCTTTTAAAGCATTCT
>NZ_VPEO01000057.1:0-4575 GCF_013417155.1 Acinetobacter sp. YH16052
AAGTCGCCAGTCGTCTAACCGACGACTGGTAGCAGGCCCGCTCCGATGCGGCGCACTAACCATCGAAACCTCGTGAATGTCGGTATCCTGTCTGGCAGGATACCGCTCATTTCCCTTGTTCAGTTCATCGCCGTCGCCGAGCATCTGAATTTTCGGCATGCGGCCAAGGCACTTGGTATCAGCCAGGTGATCGTTGTCCGGTGTGCGCTCCTGATCGGCGTTCGGCGTCTCGCGGTCGCGGTAGCAGTGCTGCAACGCAGCCGCCACCGTGCCCATGCTGTTGAGCTTCTTCGCCCTCATGATCGCAAACGCCATCCGTCCCCCGGCGCAACTGTCACGCCCCCGGCGTAACTGTCACGCCCCCCCGGCGTAACTGTCACGAACCCCCGGCGTAACTGTCACGCCCCTAAACCTGCAAACCCAGGAAGGGGGGGAGCTGGTGGGGTGTTGGAAAAATCCATCCATGATTATCCAAGAATAATCCACTAGGCGCGGTTAACAGCGCCCTAGTGGGGCACTGTTTGCCCTTGCTTAAAATGCCGGCCAGAGGCCGGATAACTTCTCTATCCGCTGCGCTAGGCTACACACCGGCCCCACCCGCTGCGCGGCAGGGGGAAAGGCGGGCAAAGCCCGCTAAACCCCATACCAAATCCCGCGGGAATACGCTGGAGCGATTTTAGCCGCTTTAGCGGCCTTTTCCCTACCCGAAGGGTGGGGGCGGTGTGCAGCCCCGAAGGGGCCATTCAGGGGCCATTCTGACCGCTTTGCGCTTGGCTATCCTTGCGGCTCCGGCTGACCATGCTCCTGTGGCTGCTGTTTCTGCTTGGGTGGAAGTCCGAACAGTGCCCGATCATGGTCGCGCTCTAGGTAGCTGTCCAACCCATCGAGCAGGCGCTGTTCTGGCCACTCGCCGTTTTCAACTTTGCCGAGTATCCATGCACCTACCAGCACTTTGCGCCGGGTGTTTTCCTTGCGCTTTTGCTGCTGCTCCCGTGCTCTGATCCGTTGGATCTCGGCGTTGATTCGTGCCCGTTGTTCTTCCAGCTTGGCGAGCCGTTCCGCTGTTTTTGCCATTTTGATAATCCTCTTGGTTATGTGCTTGTCATTATGCTATCATCGGAGCACAGACACCGCAAACCCCGACCGTCATTTTACGGGAGGGCGCACTTACCGGTTTCTCTTCAAGAAACTGCCCTGGGGGCACCCCTTCGGGGCTGTGCGCTCTCCGAGGGCCATTGCATGGAGCTAAACCCCTATGGCCATCTATCACCTTACGGCCAAGACCGGCAGCCGGAACGGCGGCCAATCGGCCAAGGCGAAAGCCGATTACATCCAGCGGGAGGGCCGTTACTCCCGCGACCGTGAAGAGGTGCTGCACACCCAGTCCGGCCACCTGCCCGAGTGGGCCGAGCGTCCCGCCGACTACTGGGACGGTGCCGACCTGTACGAGCGGGCCAACGGTCGCTTATTCAAAGAGATTGAGTTTGCCCTGCCGGTCGAACTGACCCTAGATCAGCAGCGGGAGCTGGTGGACGAATTCGCCCGGCATCTGACTGAGGGCGAGCGCCTGCCGTATACGCTGGCCATCCATGCCGGTAACGGTGAGAACCCCCATTGCCACTTGATGATCTCCGAGCGGAAGAACGACGGTATCGAGCGCCCGGCTGACCAGTGGTTTAAGCGGTACAACGGCAAACAGCCAGAGCGGGGCGGGGCGCAGAAGTCCGAGAGCCTGAAGCCCAAGGCATGGCTTGAGCAGACCCGCGAGGCATGGAGCCACTACGCCAACCGCGCCCTTGAACAGGCCGGGCACGAGGCCCGCATTGACCATCGCACCCTTGAGGCGCAGGGCATTGAGCGCTTGCCGGGCATCCATCTTGGCCCTAACGTGGTGGAGATGGAGAGCCGGGGCATCCGCACCGAGAGGGCCGATATCGCCCTAGCCATCGACACGGCCAACGGCCAGATCATCGACTTACAAGAATACCGGGAGGTTATCGAGCATGAGCGCGATAGACAGAGTGAGGAAATCCAGAGGGATCAACGAGTTAGCGGCAGAGATAGAGCCGCTGGCCCAGAGCATGGCGACACTGGCGGACGAAGCCCGGCAGCGGATCGCCGAGGTACAGCAGGCCAGCGAGGAGCAGGCCGCGAGCTGGACGAGCCAGCAACAGCAAGCCATGAGCGCATGGCGGCAGGCAGCAAAGGACATGAGGGCAGCCGCAGGGGAACTGGCCAAGGCCGGCCAGACGGCCCGGAGCGCCGCCCGTGGCTGGACATGGAGGTTGTGGGCCGGGGTCTTGATCGCTTCCGTGATGCCTATTCTGGCGCTGCTGATCGCATCATGGCTTTGGCTGGAGCCGCAAATCATCGAGCAACAGGGGAGCATATGGCTGATTTTCAAGCTCAAGTGAAAGGTGACCGCACCGCGCAAGCCATCGCCCGGCAGCTCAAGGCCATGGGCTGCGACCGGTACGACATCGGCATACGGGATGCCGCCAGCGGCAAGATGATGAACCGGGAATGGACACCGCAGGAAGTGCAGCAGAACGCCGCCTGGCTCAAGCGCATGAATGCCCAGGGCAACGATATTTACATTCGCCCCGCCGAGCAGGCCCGGCATGGTCTGGTGCTAGTTGACGACCTCAGCAGCGACGATCTGGACGCCATGAAGCAGGAGGGCCGGGAGCCTGCCGCCATCATCGAGACCAGCCTCAAGAATTATCAGGCATGGGTGAAGGTGGCTCAGGATGCCCCAGCAGATCATAGGGGCGTAATCGCCCGGAAGCTGGCCCGGGAGTATGACGCCGACCCGGCAAGCGCCGACAGCCGTCACTATGGCCGTCTGGCAGGCTTTACCAACCGCAAGGACAAGTACACCAGCCGCACCGGCTATCAGCCGTGGGTGCTGTGCCGGGAGTCCAGCGGCAAGAGTGCCACCGCAGGGCCGGAGCTGATGCAGCAGGCCGGGCAGGTGTTGGACAGCATCGAGCGCCGACAGGAACGGACGGCACGACTGGCCGAGATCACCGCCCCGCAGAGTGTGCGTCGGTATCGCCGCAGCGTCGTGGACGACTACCGCAGCGAAATGGCCGGGCTGGTCAAGCGGTACGGTGATGACCTCAGCAAGTGCGACTTCATCGCGGCCATGAAGCTGGCCAGCAAGGGCCGGGAGCCGGACGAGATCAGCAAGGCCATGGCCGAGGCTAGCCCCGCTATCATGGAGCGCAAGGCGGGCCATGAGGCCGATTACATCAAGCGTACGGTGCAGAAGGTGATGGAGCTTCCGCAGGTGCAGGAGGCCCGCGCCGAGCTGGCGAAGCAGACCCAGAAGCAGCGCAGCAAGGGGCCAGATTTAAGCATGTAATGCTTGTTTTGATAAAACAAAACTGCTATATTGTCAAAACAATTTGACTTTATAGTAGGATTAAAAAATGGATATAGGAAAGGCAAAAGAGTATTTTGGGCTTGGATTGATTCAGGGTGCCGTGGTGAGATCGTCAAGTGTTCTGCATAACGGGTGGACTATCGAGCTGAGCGGCAACATTGGCAGCGCACAACCTACCTTACACACCGCCAGAGGTGATGTGCGGCAGTTCAAGACACTGGATGCGGCGGCCAAGGTCGTGCGAGAAATTGGGCTGCGAGAGTGGCGTGTTATCACTGACTAGGCGGCGCATGGCGGGGATGCCCCGCCAGCGCCTGACCATCAACCGCCTGCAAAGGAGGCAAACCAATGGCTACTCATAAGCCTATCGATATTCTGGCGAGCTTCACAGAGTTACCGCCGCCGATTGACTACGTACTGCCCAACATGGTGGCCGGTACCGTGGGGGCGCTGGTGTCCCCCGGTGGGGCCGGCAAGTCCATGCTGGTTCTACAGCTGGCCGCACAGATCGCAGGCGGCCCCGACCTGCTGGACGTGGGAGAGCTGCCCACCGGCCCGGTGATCTACTTGCCCGCCGAAGACCCGCCCACCGCTATACATCACCGCCTGCACGCATTGGGGGCGCACCTGACCGACGAGCAACGGCAAGTCGTGGCTGACGGTCTGCTAATCCAGCCGCTGATCGGCAGCCTGCCCAATATCATGGCCCCGGAGTGGTTCGACGGCCTCAAGCGCGCCGCCGAGGGCCGCCGCCTGATGGTGTTGGATACGCTGCGTC
This sequence comes from Acinetobacter sp. YH16052, assembly GCF_013417155.1. Lineage (GTDB taxonomy): Bacteria > Pseudomonadota > Gammaproteobacteria > Pseudomonadales > Moraxellaceae > Acinetobacter. Next base: position 4,167 of record NZ_VPEO01000057.1, read on the forward strand.
GGTTCCATATCGAGGAAGAGAACGCCAGTGGCCCCATGGCGCAGGTGATTGGCCGCATGGAGGCCATCGCCGCCGATACCGGGTGTTCTATCGTGTTCCTGCACCATGCCAGCAAGGGCGCGGCCATGATGGGCGCAGGCGACCAGCAGCAGGCCAGCCGGGGATCGTCCGTGCTGGTGGATAACATCCGCTGGCAGTCCTACCTGTCCGGCATGACGGCCGCCGAGGCCGAGGAATGGGGCGTGGACGACTCACAGCGGCCCTATTTCGTCCGCTTTGGTGTCAGCAAGGCCAACTATGGGGTGCCGTTCAAAGACCGCTGGTTCAGGCGGCATGACGGCGGGGTGCTCAAACCCGCCGTGCTGGAAAAGCAGCGCAAAAGCAAGGGGGGGCGCCGTGGTGAAGCCTA
>NZ_VPEO01000058.1:0-5168 GCF_013417155.1 Acinetobacter sp. YH16052
TGAGCTGAAAAGTGTTGCACCTGCCACAGCATCACCACAACAAGATGCTACGGCATGCGACACCGACATGCCACAGCATGCGACAACACAACAAGACAATGATAATAAAAAGAATAATGAATTAAATATTGCAGAAAATGTGGCAGTGCCACAGCAAGAAACTACAGCATACCACACCCAAACGCTACAGCATGCCACGTTGCAAAATGTGACAGTGCCACAACCCAAAAAACGTAGTTTATTTGGCCGTGTGCTGAATGCCGTATTTGATAATGATTGAGTTATAAGGGAGAAAAGTCATGCCAAAATTGAAAGATATTGCTCTGGGTATTGTGGTTGCTCCTGTACTGATCCCAATCATGCTGATTGCGTCTTACCAGGATAAAAAGGCGCTAAAGAAAGACCTAAATAAACGCCAAAAAGAAAAAGCCCAGGCATCCTGAGTATTCAATTGATCTAATCAAAGTCGTGAAACATTGATCAAAGAATAGGCGTGGAACATGAAAAATCATAAAAAAAGCCCGAACAGGGATGTTCGGGCTATCAAATAGAAACTACAGCATTGATTTCTAGAGATAATTATAACGCATTTCGCATAAGGTGTATTATGTTAATTTTAGGGAAAATAAATAATTATTAGCTTAAGGCCCACTACCCAATCCTGTAATTAGCCAATCAGATTGAGGAGATTTTTTCACAAGAGTAATAAATAAAATATAGTCACCTACTGGACTGCCAGCATCATCTATATGCACGATTTTAACTTTTACCATCACTGAAATAATTTTATAAAATTCTTGATAATACTCAGGTCTACTTTCCGCTGAATCATCATTAATTCTTATTATTTCTAAAATTTTTGAGTCTTTGAAAGAAAGAAATCTTTCAGGACTTTTTAAGTCTTCATATAATTGCGCATCAGGCCAAACATATTTGATTGCTGATTTTCGATCATGTTTAGCAAGTGAATTTAAGAAAAGTATCGTTGTCTGTTTTGCCATTTCATTGTCATAATTCAATTTCTGTTTATATGAATTAAAGATCAGAATTAAACATAGACCTACAAGCAAAATTCCTACTTTTATAATTTTTGGGCGATTTACCATTCTTTTTGAAAACCCTTTCTAACTGCTAATGTTTAACCTTATCAATAAAGTCAGGCACTTATTTAACATAATGGCTGTTATACGAAATAAAAAAAAACCTAGGCACTGCCTAGGTCTTAAATTTAAAAAAATACATAAAGATTAAGGCGCATGACACTTCAATCAAGCTATATTAATAATTACATACCATAGAAACAGCACCTTGATAGTTACCATTATTGCTCAAAGTCATACGGTAAATTGCACCAAGTACTAGGCTATTTGGTCCATTATCAGCTATGTTAAATGTACCGATCTGATTTGATTCACCTTGTTGTCCTACGATACCCAATAAGTTATAGCTGCTATAGTTATTGAATGAATCAACCCATCTCATTGATGAAGCAAAGGTAGTTTCATCACTGCCATTTTTTGCAGTAAATTTAACGTCGATATTGCCGTTAGGATTTAAGGTAATACTTCCATTATGAATGGATGGAGAAATAAAGTTTTCAAATTGGCCACTATTGGTCACTTTTGCTTGAGTAGCATTAACATCAGTACAGTTAATTTGTTTGGTTTGGGCAGAAATACGCTTAGTAATGATTGGGGTAAATGCAAAATAAAAATAAGAAGCATTGCTATATTTGGAAATATCTGTTGATTTTATTTCCCCATCTTTTTCATAATTAAAAATTCCTTTGGTTACACGAGCAATCGTAAAGTTTTTATTTCCAGCAATTTCTTTCGCAACAATATCTCCTGTAATTTTGTAATCACCAAATTCGGTGATAATACCATCGGCATTTTGTTTTACAGAATCAAGTCTTGATGCACCAGAAGAATTAGGGTAGTCAAAAATAATATTGTAGGATTGTGATGGATTCAATTTTTCCAATACTGAACCAGTAGAAGTATCTGGTGTGGTGCCGCTGTTCCCTGTAGAGCTCGATGTACCATTCCCTGTAGAGCTCGATGCACCATTCCCTGTAGAGCTCGATGCACCATCACTGCCGCCGCCGCAGGCAGTTAAAGTAAGACCCAAAGAAATAACTAAAAAAGAGGTCTTAAATCGGTTCATGGTAATTCCTAGTTTAAAAGAATCAACTATAGTCTATTGTTAGAATACTGAAAATACGAACATCTTTTTATTTACAATAACTTAGGTGAATAAACCTACTTTTAAAGGCTTATTCAGCAAACAATGATTGATAGCTATTAACTTTATAGGCATATTTAATTCAAATATACCTCCCCTTTAACATAATGGCTGTTATACGCAATAAAAAAACCTGGGCACCAACCCAGGTCTAAAATTTAAAAAACAGATAAATATCAGTGCAATAAACTCATTTTTCTAATTTCGCATAACGTGTATTATGTTAATTTTAGGAAAGCTTAATAAATCCGTGTTTAAAAATTAAACTAGAAAGATTTTGTATTACTATCAATTTAGAATTCCTCTCTTATAAATCTTATTTAATGACGCTATCTTTTTGTATTGATGAAGCTATTTTATCAATGGTAGTACGAACACGTATTGGTAAGAAATTTGATCTTTTCCATACAATTTGAATAGGATAGTTAGTACTTGAATAGTTAGTAAGTAGGTGTATTAATTGACCACTTTGTATATATTCTTGAATCAACCAGGAAGGTAACCAACCAATTCCTCCATGCATTAGTACATAATCTAATATGCTTTTTATGTCATCCATTTGAACTTTATTTTTTGGCAAATATTTTATAGTTTTATGATGAGAACTTTGAAATATCCACTTTTCAAGCTGCCCATTTTTCAAATATCCAATAGTCTGATGGTTATCTAAATCTTTGATGCTCTCAGGAACCTGGTATCTTTTTAAATATTCAGGTGTGGCACAGAGCCACATTGCATGCTCAGAAATCTTTTTAACCATTAATTGACTATTATCTTCTAAATTACCAATTCTTATCACTAGGTCATAATTATCTTCAATTAAATCAATATAACGATCATTAAAAGAAAGAACCATATTCAAATTTTGATGTTCATCTGCTAAGTCTCTTAATATCGGAACAATGAACTTTTGTCCAAATAATACAGGCATAGAGATACGTATCATTCCCTGAATATTTTGATTATTACTTTCAAATAATGTCTCAGCTATTAATAATTCTTGTACAGCCCGCTGGCTATGTTCATAGAAAATACTACCTTCTTCTGTGAGAGCTAAATGACGTGTATCTCTGTTAAAAAGTACTACTCCGAGCTGTACCTCAAGCTTTGAAATCATCTTACTGACAGCGGAACGAGTCAGATGTAATTTTTCTGATGCTTTAGTAAAACTTCCTTGTTCAACAACACTAATAAATGCCATCAAACTTTTCAGATCATTAACACGCATATTAGTTCCAATTGGGAATCAATGAGTTGATTTATTATCACTTTTGTATCCAATTTATCAATGATAATCTAATTAAAATTCATATTAGGAACCTTACTATGAACAGAATTTTAGTTATCAAATCTAGTTTTATGCAGGAAAAATCTCTAAGTAATCAGCTCATTAATAAATATTTATATAGACGTAAGCAAAGTGGTTATGTTGACCAAATAATTGAACATGATCTAGGAGCTATGAACTTACCAGTATTAAACTTAGAGATATTTAATGCCTTACGTGGAGAGGCGAATGAAAAACCTGAGGTAAAAGCAGCAGTAGCTCTCTCTGATCAATTTATTCAAGAGCTGAAAGATTGTGATCTATTATTGATTGCAGCACCAATGTATAACTTAAATGTACCAACCCAATTAAAAAACTGGTTCGACTTAATTGCACGAGCACGAGTAACTTTTCAATATACAGAAACCGCACCCGTAGGATTAATTAAAGGTGTTAAATCAATTATCTTTAGTTCACGTGGTGGTTTTCATCAAGATCTTCCAACAGATGCTGTTACAGCATATTTAATAGCAGTATTAGGATTAATTGGTATTGATAAGGTAGATTTTATATATGCTGAAGGCACTGATATTAAACCATTAGGGAAATCTAAAGCACTTGAATTAGCTTCACAGCAAATTGCTTTACAAACGAACGTAGGATTGTAAGTATATTCTTCCTTATGGCAATGAAATTATAATTTTCTATTGTTCTAAGGTTCCTATTTAACATAATGGCTGTTATACGAAATTAATGGATGTTCGTATAGATTACTTGCATATTGTATTCGATCGAATACAATATAGTGAGAAGATAAGGAATCCTCATGATTGAAATTAAACGTCTGCCAGAATTTGATGAATGGTTGGATGGCATTAAAGACAATATGACCCGTATTCGCCTAAATCGTAGATTAGATAAGGTTCAACGTGGAAATTGGGGAGATATTAAACCTCTCCAAGATGGTGTTTGGGAAATGAGAGAATTCTTCGGTTCAGGATGGAGGATGTATTACATCCAACATGGTGACGTAGTGATTGTAATGCTTGGTGGCGGAGATAAATCAACTCAACAACAAGACATCAATCGTGCAGTCAAATTATCAAAAACGTTGGAGGATTAAAATGGTTAAAGTAGCTGATTTACCAAGTTTTGATATGGCTGAGTCACTCAAAACTGAAGAAGATATTGTAATGTACCTCAATATGGTTCTTGAAGAAAATGATCCTGCTGAATTAGCGCACGCACTTGGTGTAATTGCTAAAGCAAGAGGTATGACCCAAATTGCGAAAGAAGCAGGTATTGGACGAGAAGCCCTTTACAAAGCACTTCGTCAAGATTCAACGCCTCGTTTTGATACGATCAACCGTGTTGTGAATGCTTTAGGTTTAAAATTGACAGTTCAACATACTTAAAATTTAAAAAATATAATAAAAAAATGGGAGTTTAAGGCTCCCATTTTTTATTATATAACGCCCATTCCATTGAATCAAAAAACTTAATTTCAATATGCCTCATTATTTTATAAAAAGTAGAGTAATGACGAATACATTTAATAATGCTGAATGGCTGGTTAAAAAAAAAAACTTGAAAAAAATATAAAAAGTGATAAATTTCACACTTATTTTTATAGACGTGATTTTAATACCTATAAAAA
>NZ_VPEO01000059.1:0-4935 GCF_013417155.1 Acinetobacter sp. YH16052
ATTCCGGCTCTGCCTCCGAATCACGCTGCGGTATCGAAAGATTACAGTGCGTACCTGATAAGAGCACCAATCAACGGACTAGGGATTTCTTGGATTGCACCGTCGAAAGAAGCCCAACCTAACCAGAAGTACCAAACTTAGCTAAAGGAACAAGCTAAGAAGCCATGACCCAATAACCGATCATGGAGAAAAGCAAAGACAGAATGATGATGTCGCTTCGCTCCGTTTTGATTAGTACCACATTGGGGCATTAGGTGTGTATTTGATTTTTATTAGTCGTCCCACTTAAAATAGGCTAAATGAGCTAAAGAATTGTCCATGTCGTACGTGGTCTTTGTGGTATTAGTAAGCGTTAGATCGTCATCCCAAAAAGAAGCGTCTTCGGGGCCCATAATCTTCAATGCACCTATTGTGCTACCATAACCCATTCCAACATGCTTAGCTGTCTGAGTAGCAACTTCTGACAAATCAAGGTCAGTATCCGAGTTATAACTATTAACTAATGCATTAGATATACTCGATACGCCAATACCAACTCCAACAGCCATTCCAATCTTAGATTCTTTTGATAAACTCAAACCATTAGTATCAACCACTTTCTCCACAAGGTACTGCACCGCAGAAGACCCAGCGACTGAACCAATAATGCTTGCAACAGAAGATACACCGCTATTAGTGTCGTTATTGCAAACTGCATTTAGTGTAGAGCTAACCCCCCCCACAGTGGCAGCTAGAATTACTCTGGTGATAAGACCTTTTCGCGCTCGTTCATGTGTCATCATAGCTAATGGCTCGCTACTCTGACTTACCTTATCGTCTTTCATTTTTATCCTTATAATCCATTTGCAACGTTTTACTATTTTATCACACCCCCCGCTAAAACTTACCAATAATCAATAAGGTCATGGAGACAGTCCTAGGTGGTCATCAAAAACCATAAATGTATGGATACACAATCAAGCTCAAAGTCATAGAGAACGAAAATTTACTCAAGAAAATCACGCAAGAATGGAAAATACTGAAAATTGTAATGAGCCTATCGATTTTTAGTGCGACTAATCCACGTTATGTAAAAAGCCAGCAATTTGCTGGCTTTTTAGCTTTTAAATAATACCATTTGAAGTACGTGTACCATTAAAAAAGATACACGTACTTCAAAAGGGTAGATTACCGTGCAAACAGCCTTAATGCGACAGAACCGTTCACAATAAGCGTTAGTGGGTATAAATTTTAATAATTATAATTTTTCGTAGGTATGTACTAAAATGATGATAGGTAAAATAGAAAGAAATATAAATATTAGTAACACTTACCTAAAATTGTCTCAAGAAGATGAAAGTGCCGCTTCAGAGTTAGCAAAGTTAGGTAAATATCGGGTTGCTTGTTATTTGATTTTACAATCAATGGAGAAGTTAATAAGGAGTAAGATTTTTTCACTTATCAATGCAGATAACGATTTTTTTAGAGATGAAAATAGAAATCATTCTATAGAATCAGCATTTGATATGCTCATTAATATACTATCAACCGATAATATTCAGAAAGAGCAAATTCGAGCACAATTCGCTTCTAATGTTTTGCTTAAAACTAACTCGAACCACTTACACAATAACTTGAGATACCCATATTTCCAAAAAAGAAAATCTCATTATGTTCTATTAAATGTTGATGCCAGCGATTACGAAATTTTGGTTTCTAGATTAAATGTATTGAAATCATTTATCAAAGATATACATCTTCTTTAATTTTGTGTTACTCAATACTGAATTTTTAAATTGGAACTGTAATTTCTGAAGAAAGAGAGCATAGAGGCCTAAATCAAGCTTCTGCATCTCAGTTATGTGGAATGACTCAGTCAACATTAGCCAGGGTTGAAATTGGTAGGGCATCGACCATAGAAAATGTATTAAAAATTTCTCATGGGTTTGAATTGGAACCATGGCAGCTCTTTAAAGTTGCTGACGATAGAGTTAAAGCTCTTAAATCTCAGGGTTATGAGGTTGAAACGGAGCTGCCATCAGAGAAAGAACTAAAGGAAAATAGTGCTGAATGGGTAACAACAAAAACAATTATAACTCGAGCATCCATAATCGGACTGACTGCAGCCGGTGTTGCAATTGTTGATGGCGTAATCCCTTATATAAATAAGTTTATGAAAAAGAAGTAAATCTCTGAGAGTTATATTCCACACTGATTGCGGCGGGGTTATTCATTAGAATTCGACGTAATGACATTCCTAATCAAACTCCATGACCTAACCAACTGTTTGGTTAGGTCATGGAGATAGTCCTAGGTGGTCATCAAAAACCATAAATGTATGGATACACAATCAAGCTCAAAGTCATAGAGAACGAAAATTTGCTCAAGAAAATCACGCAAGAATGGAAAATACTGAAAATTGTAATGAGCCTATCGATTTTTAGTGCGACTAATCCCTTTTATGTTAAACGCTACAAGTCTTTCATGTGGCGTTTTATCGCACCTTCATTTTCATCCAGCCATTCTTTAATCCGCTCTTCTTCCTCTTGCTCTTTACGCCACTTATCAAGGTCTTCTTGCCTATACTTTCTTTTCCTTGAAACGATTTGATTCAATCTTTTCCATTTTCGCATTTCTGTTTCTGGTTTCGTTTTCATGTAATCACCATCGGCTAATAAATAAACAAATTGTTCTTGCTTTTGATTATCAAAGAGTAAATCACAATATCAAACGATATTCCCCGATTTATCCACCGTGAATGTGGATTGTTTTAAGACTTACTAGAAGAATTTCACATGAAATAAAAACTTGTTAAAAACGCACTCAAAAGCTCGCAAAACCGTTCTAAACTTTCAACGTGGTTTTGGGTGTTTTATAGGGGGATCGTGTCTTAAAATCGATTTGAGGGGATTTAATGCGGATGAATGGGCGGTTTTAGCAAGTTAACTCGCCCATTTAACATAATGGGTCTTATACGTAGCCATTTTTAGATGACTTAATAAATTTCTAACCTACAGATGTACAAAAGCCCCGTGACAGTATCACAGGGCTTTGGTACTCTGAATCGGTGCATTCGCTGCTACGATTAGAAAGCTCAATCCAATCTTAGCAGCGTGAGAGACGCTTGTCACGTTCTCATTAAATACCAGCCAACGACATTAACCCAAATGCACCACTTGATTGACTCGGACTTGGCTCGGTCCCCGAAAGGATAAACAGGCAAATTGTGGTAATAACGTACCGGAAAACGAAATTCCGGCTCTGCCTCCGAATCACGCTGCGGTATCGAAAGATTACAGTGCGTACCTGATAAGAGCACCAATCAACGGACCAGGGTTTCTAGGATTGCACCGTCGAGAGAAGCCCAAACTGACCAGAAGTACCAGACTTAGCTAATGGAACAAGCTAAGAAGCCATGACCCAATCACTGATCATGGAGAAAAGCAAAGACAAAAAGACGTTGTCGCTTCGCTCCGTTTTGATTAGTACCACATTGGGGCATTAGGCACTTTTTTGCTCAAAATTTGAGCCTGAGAGTTCAAATAGGCATGAAAAAATTCAAAGCCAAACCAATTTTAAATTGTTCGTAGTCAATAGGTTGTCTCATGTATTCGATTCCTGTTATGGAAATCAACCCCATTCAACCATAAAAAAGGGAAGCCGGTAGGCTTCCCTTGGAAACGTCGATATTCAATACCGAGCAAGTGAGAATAGTAATACTAGCTTGCTTCTCTGGTATGGCAACTATTAGTTTTTAGGCTCAACGGAGAAAAAAGAACGTTTAATGCAGTTTGCAATTGCAATAAAATCAGGCTGATAACCGTAGTTAATCCACGTTATGTAAAAAGCCAGCAAATTGCTGGCTTTTTTGCTTTTAAATAATAGCATTTGAATCACCCTGTACCGCTAAAAAAACCATACGTACTTCAATTTGAACCTAGCGGTGTTAATATAGAATCATCATAATAGTGATAATTAGAAGTGAATACGGAGAGAAAGATGCATTTTGATATAGCCAATGACACCCTTTTGGGGATCAAGGATCTATGTGAAAAATTAGGTATCAGTAAATCAACGCTGAATAGAATTCGACGTAATGACATTCCTAATCAAATTCCTTTCCCTCAACCAACCGTTTGGTTAGGTCATGGAGATAGCCCTAGGTGGTCATCAAAAATCATAAATGTATGGATACATAATCAAGCTCAAAGTCATAGAGAACGAAAATTTGCTCAAGAAAATCACGCTAGAATGGGAAATGCTGAAAATTATAACGAACCTACCGATTCTAAGTGCAACTAATCCCTTTTATGTTAAATGGGCGAGTTGATTAGCGAAAACCGCCCATTCATCCCCATCAAAGCCCCTCAAATCGATTTTAAGACACGATCACCCTATCAAACCCCAAAAATCACGTTGAAAGTTTAGAACGGTTTTGCGAGCTTTTGGGGGCGTTTTTAACATCATTTGATTAGCAATGAGATCTCACCGTTAACCCTCAAAACAATGACTTTCATTTTGCCACTCATGAAACGATGAACGGGCAGATAAAATTTTTATCTGCCTGTGAATCGTTGGACAAGCGCAGCGCGTCAGAAAAAAGACTCGTAGAGGCTTCGGGGTATCAGGGATCCCCCTGAGTACGCGACTGTAGACAAACGGCAATAATGTCCCCATTATGTCCCCGTTTGTCTGCGGTCGATGTCGTGCCTGTAATTTTGTATTTTGCGATATTTTTAACAAACCAATTAAAAACGCATAGGTAACACACCTTAGAGCCTTGTACGTCAACGTTTTTAGACAACAAAAAAAAAGGGGAATTAATGGCGGAGAGCAAAAAAACAACAACGGTGAGCTTTAGAATTGAAGATGATCTCAAAGATAAACTTCAAATCATTGCTGAACGAGAAAATAAAACTATCACCAACAAAGCACGTGAAATCCTCGCTGAATCAC
>NZ_VPEO01000060.1:0-4903 GCF_013417155.1 Acinetobacter sp. YH16052
GCATGTTCCGCGTCCTTGCAATACTGTGTTTACATACAGTCTATCGCTTAGCGGAAAGTTCTTTTACCCTCAGCCGAAATGCCTGCCGTTGCTAGACATTGCCAGCCAGTGCCCGTCACTCCCACTCAATAGTTGCCGGCGGCTTTGAGGAAACATCGTAGGTTACCCGCGAAATACCGGGAATCTCATTAATGATGCGGCTAGAAACCGTTTCTAAAAACTCATACGGCAAGTGTGCCCAGCGCGCTGTCATAAAATCGATAGTTTCTACTGCGCGCAATGCCACCACATACTCATAGCGGCGGGCATCGCCCACTACGCCAACCGACTTCACTGGCAAGAATACAGCGAAGGCTTGGCTGGTTTTGTGATACAGGTCAGCGGCATACAGCTCTTCGATAAAGATGGCATCAGCCAAGCGCAACCTGTCGGCATATTCTTTTTTTACTTCGCCAAGAATACGCACACCCAAGCCAGGGCCAGGGAAGGGATGACGGTAAACCATGTCGTAGGGCAGACCTAACTCCATACCGATCTTGCGCACCTCATCTTTAAACAGCTCGCGCAGCGGCTCCACCAGCTTGAGCGTCATAACACATTGATATTAGCTTCAATCTCTAAACCGTTGATTTGGAAATACATAATACCCTATTTGTTCATTCTTTTGTTATTTGTTGTATGTTGCGTTATTCCATCAATAATTTTATTCCAATCTTCGAAATGTAGTTCGTGTCCGGTTCCATCAAGCGTTATTAGTTTTGAGCCGTTTATCTTTTCAAGTAAAACTGCTGAATTCTTAAAATGCCATATTTTATCGTCCGTTCCGTGTACAATTAAGGTTGGTTGATTGATTTCGCTCAATCTGTTCCAGTATTCTTCACCACCTTGCAGTGCCGCATGATTGAACATACTTATATAGTTATTAGCTCTTTTAAATTCGGCTCTAATCAGTTTTTCACTTCTTTGTTTGTCAAATTGTTTCCTGCCGCTCATCAATTCAGCACCTTGAATTAAATAATTTGCCACACTGTCTTCATTTGTCCAATCTACGGTTTCAGCTTTTCCGTGAAAATCTAAAATACGCGTATCCATTTCAGGAATTGTGGGGTCTGAGTCGCCCCAAGGACCTGATGAGATTAGTGTTATTGAACTTACCCTGTCGGCATATTTTATTGATGCTATTTGAGAAATCAGTCCGCCCAGTGAAATTCCCACAAAATTGGCTTTGACTATTTTATAGCCGTCCAAAATTGAAATAGCATCATGGGTTAAGTCAACAATATCATAGGGGGTTGAACCCGGTTCGTAATTAGTAGATTTTCCTACGTCCCTATTGTCGTAGCGAATAACAAAAAATCCCTTTTCAGATAGTTTCTGGCAAAATTCAGCATCCCAATACAACATGGATACCGTTGCTCCCGCAATCAAGAGTATTGCCGGATCTTTTTCACATCCAAAACTTTCGGTAAAAAGTCTTATTCCGTTTTTTTTAACTATTTTCTCTTTCATTTCCTCGCCTTTCTGTTTTATAGATTCATTAGTTTTTGGAAAGAAAAGTCGAGGCTGAACATTTCCGTTTCGTTTATTATTGATTCTGCCTGTGCTTCTCTTCCATAAGCAAACATTTGCTGTTCATAATTTTCAATAGCCTCTTCAATGCTGTTAAATTTCCCATTGGTCAGATTATCCGACAATATCAAGGCATCCATCAACCCACTGTTTACGCCTTGTCCTGCAAAAGGAGGCATCAAATGAGCAGCATCTCCAATCATCGTTATGGGTAATGGACGCTTACTTTTCCAAGACTTATCTAAGGGAAATATTCGTGTCGCTAACCCTACAAAAGATGATGTCAAACGAATCAGTTCTTTGTAGCGTTCGTCCCAATCGGAAAATTTTTTCAGGAGAAAATCAACGACACTATTTCTGTCTTGAAAATCTACCCGCGTTTTGCTTTTCCATTCATCAGGTGTTTTAAAACTTATTCCAAAATGCAATGCACCATTATTATTAGGATTCGCAAATAATAAATTACCTTGATGAGCAGCCATTAGCCGGTTTCCATTGCAAAGCTGAAAAAATCCAGGACAGTTCACCTCCGGTTGATGAATATCGGCTTGTATATTGAAAGTACCTGTTTCTTCAACTTCCGTGTCGGTAACAAATTTTCTTACTTTAGACATTCCACCATTGGCAATAATAACCAGATCTGCTGTTTCACTCGATTTATCCTCAAAAGTTAGTATCCACTTCTCCTTATCAGGTTCAAGGGTAACAAGTTTTCTATCCCAAATGACGGTATCATTTTGTAAACTATTTAATAGGATAGTCCTTAAGTCATTTCTGTTTATTTCAGGATTGTCAAAACGATTTTCGGGTCTTACATTTTTTGTGGTTAAAATATTGCCCTTTTCATCAACAATATTTACACCCATTGGTAAAGCTAAGTCATAATAAGTTTGTAACAATCCCGCTCTTTTCATTGCTTCCTGTCCCGAATCCCTGTGCAGATCAAGTGTCCCACCAAAAATCCTTGCATCTTGGTCTTTGTCTCTCTCGTAAACTGTAATGTCCACGCCGTTTTGCTGTAACAATCTCGCCATTGTTAATCCAACAGGCCCGGCACCAATTATTGTAATTTTTTTATGTTTTAGTAAAGTCATATTCTTGTTCGCTGGTTTTAATGTCAACTAATGTCTGTCAATTTAATCACTTTGTTTTTTTTAAATTCAAACACGGATTTTCCTGATAACTTTAGCTTTTGCCCTTTTTTTAAGCCGTTCGGAAAGTCAATTGCTAAAATTGCTGTATAATCAATTTCTATTTCAGTGCTGTTGTCAAAATGCCTAAACGATTTAACTGTCTGTGTTCTCTTTGCAAAGTATGTTTTTGCTGTTTCTGCCTGTTGTTTAAACGCTGTTAACCCTTTCAGCGATAAACTTATATCATTATTTTGAATGTTTTCAAAAACAATATTATCGTCAAGGTCTGCAACCATTTTTTTGATATCAAATTGGTTGTATCCATCGATGTAGTTATTGATGATGTTTACTCTGTCGGTCATATTTTGTAATTATTTATCGGTTACATATTGGTGTTGTCTGTAGGTTGTTCTACGATAATTGCCAACTTTTAACTTCTATACGAAGGAACATGTTGGGATACTTGAACTTTCGATTTAGCGCCAACACGAGCAAACCGAAGTTAGCACCTACTCTCTATTCAGCATATTTTTTAAAAATACTTGTGGCAATGTGTCCGCCAAAACCAAAAGTATTACTCATTGCGTAATTCACTTGCCGTTGTTGTGATTGGTGTAACGTCAAGTTAAATATATCCCTATATTCAGGTTCAATATCTACCGAATTGATTGTTGGCGGAACAATGTTATTCTGAACAACGTATAGGAAGAATAAACGCCCTTTTCACCCAAGTCCAACAGCTTTGGACCGCAGTTGACTCTTTCGACACCCCTGCGATGCAACCCAATCCGGCTGACGGGGAGCCAGCAACGCTGAAAATTTACCCTCCTCTTTCCCACTAGCGGCTCCTTTTCCGACAACCAGCACGGCGGATCCCTGCCGCGGCGCTGTGAACGCAGCATTTTGATTGGTATCGTTGGCCTTCAGGCTCGTCAGTCAAACAGACCCAGGAGCAGCTCAGCCGGTGGCGCCCGGCTTTCGGGTAACGCCCTGGTCCCGCTGGTTTCGGCTTTGTGCTTCAGGTGATCAAGGATCTGCTTGATCACTATAGGGTCTTCAATGCAGGCGATGACTTTCATGGCGCCGCCGCAGCCGCTGCAGGTCTCGATGTCGATATTGAAAACACGCTTGAGCCGTTGCGCCCATGTCATCGACGCTCGCCGTTGTGCTGGTGTTGCCGGTTCATCAGCCACCCTGACCTTGTTGCCCCTGCCCCGTTTTGCCGGCGTGACCAACGCCCGGTGCCGACTGTTGGGTGCGAACACCCCGTGGAAGCGGGTTAGGTTGACTCTGGGCTTCGGTACCAGGGCGGCCAGCCTTGCAATGAAATCCAATGGTTCGAAAATGACGTGCGTGGTGCCGTCCCGGTACGGCGTCTTGAGCTGGTAGCGCACGTTGCCGCCTCGTGTTAACGACAGCCGCTTCTCGGATACCGCCGGGCGGCTGATGTACCGGCACAGCCGTTCGAGCTTCTTGCGTTCATCGGCCCTGGCCGCCACGCCGGCGTGCAGGCTGGACCCGGCTACCTTGCCAATCCCGTCACCGAACGGATCACCACTGGTCGGCAGAGTTTGCAAAGTGAACACCTTTCGCCCCGCCTGTGAACCGACAGCGATACGGTAAGTGATCGAGTGCCCCAGCAGGGGTGTCATCGGGTCGTCATCCACCGCATCCGAGGCCAGATAGCTGTTTTCGACATCCCGTTCCAGCAGGCCTTGCCGTTCCAGATAGCGACCCACCCGGTGGGCGATGGTGTGCGTCAGCTGGGTGAGCTCTGGGCTGGTCGGCGCCTTGACCCAGCGGAAACGCGCTGAGCCGTGGGATTGCTCGACATACACACCGTCGAGAAACAGCATGTGGAAGTGAACATTCAGATTGAGCGCCGATCCAAAACGCTGGATCAGGGTGACCGCGCCCGTCTTGGCCACTTGGTGGGTATGGCCCGCTTTCTTGACCAGGTGCGTGGCAATGACGCGGTAAACGATGCCCAGCACCCACCCCATGATCTCGGGCCGGCTGGCAAACAGGAAACGCAGCTGAAACGGGAAGCTCAACACCCACTGACGCATGGGTTGTTCAGGCAGTACTTCATCAACCAGCAAGGCGGCACTTTCGGCCATCCGCCGCGCCCCACAGCTCGGGCAGAAACCGCGACGCTTACAGCTGAAAGCGACCAGGTGCTCGGCGTGGCAAGACTCGCA
>NZ_VPEO01000061.1:0-4756 GCF_013417155.1 Acinetobacter sp. YH16052
ATCATCATTATGATGTGGGCTTCGATACTTGATCAAAGAGCGTTTAAAAAAGAACGTAACCGAAAAAAGGAACAGGATAAGACCTAATGGCGATTGCTCGTTTAAGTGTCAAAGTCGGTAAGGCAGGTAAAGCAGCACCGCATGCCGAATATATTGATCGGGATGAAGAAAAAAAGCTGAAACAAGAACAGGCAGAAACCGACCTTGAACATAGTGCCTATGGGAATATGCCGAAATGGGCTGAACATAATCCGATTACCTTTTGGGAAGCAGCCGACCTTTACGAGCGCAAAAATGGCAGTACCTATCGAGAATATGAAATTGCCCTGCCTAGAGAGATGAATGCCAAACAACGTCTAGAACTGGTTGAGGAGTTCATTCAGTCCGAGATCGGCTCAAAATATCCATATCAGTTTGCGATTCATAACCCTAAAGCAATGGACGGCAACGATCAGCCCCACGTGCATCTCATGTTTAATGAACGTCTGCAAGATGGAATCGAACGAGATCCAGAGCAATATTTCAAACGCTATAACAGCAAAAATCCTGAACGTGGCGGAGCTAAAAAAGACAATACAGGCAAGAGTTACCAGGAACGAAAAATTGATATTAAAGACCTACGCCAAAGATGGGCGGATTTATGCAACAGCCATTTAGAAAAACATCAAATTGATAGCCGTATTGATATGCGAAGCTACAAAGAGCAAGGCATAGAGAAAGAACCCGAAAAGAAACTGTTACCAAGCCAAGCCAAAGACCCTGAAATTAGGGAAGCCCTACAACAATCACGTACAGCCTATAAAGAGCTTGAGCGACTAGACTTAGGCGACCCCAAACAAGACCTGAAAGACCTCAAAAACAGCCCAATTTCAGACAAAGAAATTAAACAGGGTATTGAGAGCTTTAAGGCTGATTTTGACAGCTTTAAACAGCTTGCTTTGGAACAGTACAAACAACAGCAGAAATTAGAAAGAGAGCAACAGAAAACAATGAAGTTTAGAGGGATGAGCCGATGACACCTGATGAAAAAAAGCTATATGCACTAATGGCAGTTGCAGAACAACAGCAGAACCTCGTCAATCAGGCCGTTAAAGAGCTTCAAATCACGAAAGAACACATTCAAAGCACTATTGCTGGGCAGACCCACCATACTGTATCAAAATCGCTAAATACGGGCTTACAGGAGGGTACAGCGGAGCTTATTAAGACCGCTAAAGCACTTGGACGCTTGAATAATTCAATTGAATCAGCCCGTGATCAGTTGTCATGGAAGCTCATTACCATTGTTCTAGGCATCTTTGCCATTCTGATGCTTGGTATCATTTGGCTGTTTAGTGTTTATATCAAACCTTTAGGCAATATCCCGCAGATCGAGAGCCTGAGACAGCAAGGCATCCAGTTTGATATTGGAAGTTGTAAAGTTGATGGAGAATCTAAACCGTGTGTCCGAGTGATGAAAAAGCAGTGCGGATATGGAAAAAATGGCGATTTTTGTGTCATAGACCCAAAATAATAAGAATATTTCTTATGCTAAAAGAAAATTCTTACTTAATTTCAATTCTACGAGAGGAAAAGGGGTAATCATGCCATTGATTGAATATTACGGCTTGTTATTTGAATGGCATGACCAAAAAATGGATTTAGTCTACAGAGGGCGTGAAATTACGTTCGAAGAAGTCTGTAGTATTTTCCTTGATCCTGCATTGATGTCTTTTGATGATGTAGGACACTATGACGAACAACGACTAATATCAGTCGGTTTAAGCAATCGTGGTAGACTATTAACAGTGGTTTGGGTTGAACGTGGAGATGTTGCGAGAATAATCACTGCATTTGAACCATCACATCACCAAAAGCGGAGGTACAGCAATGCAAAATGAATTAGAACGCTATAAAAATTTTGATCCTACCAATGCCCCATTGGTTAAACCTAGTTTTGTGAAAAAATTACAGGAACGTCACGCCATCGCTCAAGCAAAGGCTTTTGATGCTGATGTGGTGACATGGTTAGGTTCACAAGATAATGAAACAAAACAACATATTAACGATATGGTTCGCCATATTATGGCATTGAAACGTACTTAATTAGGTATGACCTCCCTTTTTTGTTTTAATGTTTGATTGATTAATTAGAAAGCTCATTTGGTATTCATACCAAATGAGCTTTTACTTTATAGTTTTTGAAGGATACGCCGTGGTTAAGGAAGTTGTTATGTTGAAACATTCAAGTTTGGAAAGAAAAGAGTTCAAGCATGAAGAACTTGCACTAATAAAAAAACTTGATTTCAACGATATTGAGATTATTAAGCCTGATAATCTTGGACAAATCTTAATTTGGACTTCTAAACTTGCTGAATATCATCATGCTCAATTTGTTGAATTTAGTCATAAGTTAGATATTGTTGATGAAATAGAAGAGCGAGAAGAGATTAACAATAAGATTAATTTTTATAGAAAAAGTAGAGTTTTAGAGAATCATATCAAGGATTTCTATCTAAAAAAGCTATTGGATCAAGGAGAAGCGACAGTAAAGGGATATATCAAACATCCGATTAAACAGGATACAAATTACGCTGTAATTTCTTATCACGGATATCATTTTGTTAGTTTTGCTACTCCAGAGATTATTGAAAAATTTCCCTTACATTTTATTGATTTTGTACAAAGTGAAACACCAAAGACATTAGCAGATATACACTCTGATGAAGCTGTACTGCTATCAACGGTTAAGAATTTTATAACGCCCTTTAAAGAACAATATAAAAAAATAAAGAGTAAAAATAAGGAGATCAAAGAACACAATACGGTCGTACATAAAATTTATATAAAAATTAAAAATAAAGAAGCAACTTTGCAAAAGCCAACAGATTCAAAGCCTAAAGAATCTAGCCCCAAATCTGATGAAAAGATTACTTTACCAGTAAAAATGAAGCAGGTAGCTATTCAGCAAAATATAGCTTCACAAGAAAAGTCAATTACTGTGATTAAGAAGCGAAAATTTGCTTTAAATAAGGATAAGTAAATTTGTAATTGTAAATTATAAAGAAAATCCCCCCTAAGCCTTGCAACTTAGAGGGGTTTTCCAGTAAATTCTACGGTACGCAGTTATTTGATGTTAACCCATCGAATAACGAAGATCATAAGGTTTGGCGACCGTTATGATTTCACCAAAGGCTGGTACCTGAACTCTATTTTCACAATAAACAGTGTTTAGATCAAGTCTCAAAATGATAAGTCTTCGTTAATCCGTGTTTTAAATCATCAAATAAGCATCATAGATCGAGCTTTGCCTGCTTCTGCGTGTCCGTTTTAGGGATTGGCATGCGTTGCATGTGGAGGGAATAAGTGTCACTGGTGCAACGTAGCGATAGTCGAAAGGCTAAACCGCTACAGGGGAATCTCACAAAAGCGGAGCGTTAAGAGTAGCTGTATAGGTTGGTTAAGTTGCATGTTGGGGAAACCCTCGCAGAGATACCGCCATACTTCGACAGGGAGCGCGTGGGAGAAGGTGCAAGACCTTTAGTCCTTGTCTGCATAGTCTGCAAAGCTATGTGCGGATACGACCGATATACGTGGCTCCGAAGCCAAAAGAATATGCGGTAAATCGGCAATACTTAAAGGATGTGTCATTTTTTTAAATGACCGCCTTTAGGGAGAGTATTGCCGAAACTCTCTC
Organism: Acinetobacter sp. YH16052; assembly: GCF_013417155.1. GTDB lineage: Bacteria > Pseudomonadota > Gammaproteobacteria > Pseudomonadales > Moraxellaceae > Acinetobacter. The sequence goes on from NZ_VPEO01000061.1 coordinate 3,677, forward strand.
AACCGTTCACCAAAGCCAAAGCACGAAGTGCGACGCTTGGGTAACGAGTTGAGAAGTTGAGAGCATGTGCTTTTGCTTTTATAGGTTTTTATATTTTTATAGAAGAGCTTTTGAGAAGCTTGTTCTGCTTAGGCTATTATTAAAATCCAATTCTGTTTGTATTAATAATAATGTTATTAGAATATTTTCCTCTGACATCATCGCAAACAGTTGTATAGCTATAATATTCATAGGTTTTTAGAGTACCAATAATATAGCCTCTTTGAAAAATAGGTTCCCATTGATTAGTAAATGGGCTCAAGAAAAGACCTTGTGAACATTCAATCGCTAAATTATTTTTCACTACATTATTTTTAGGATTTGAGTGAACTTCTTTTATAGAAAAATATCTAATATCATTATTATTTGGTGCTGTTTTGATTGAATTTTTGTCTACATATATTTTAGAAATCTCACCTTGAACCGTACCGGGTTTGTCGGAGACCAAGCTTTCTGAGAGAATGTCCCGATGAAAAAAGTAAAATATACCCCTGAAATCAGAGAAAGAGCGGTTCAATTATTGATTGAATCCGAGAAAGATTATCCATCGAATTGGGCTGCGATCACCGCTATTGCTCCCTGAGCAGTATACTGCGCAAGGGTTGTACTCCTGAAACACTACGTGTTTGGTATCAAAAATATTTAGATAAACAAAATCCAGTTAAAGTACAGCAGCTTTCAGACCAAGAACGTATCAAACAACTCGAACGCGAAAATAAAGAACTGCAACGCGCCAATGAAATTCTACGTAAAGCAGCCGCTTTTTTCGCCCAGGCGGAGCTCGACCGCCCACACAAATAATGGTGGATTTTATCCATAATAATAAAGAGCTGTACGGAGTCGAGGCGATTTGTAGAATTTTACCGATCGCACCTTCAACCTATTACCGGACTCTAGATCTCTGTGAAAATCCAGAACATCGAGCAAAGCGAGATTTACATGACTTGCATCATGCTGAGGAGATTAAACGAATTTGGAAGGAAAGTTCAGGTCGGTATGGTGTACGTAAAGTCTGGCAAAAACTGAAACGTGAAGGCTATA
>NZ_VPEO01000062.1:0-4668 GCF_013417155.1 Acinetobacter sp. YH16052
AAAATTTGGACTCAGGGACTTGTTAGGGGTTTCACCCCTAAGACCCCAAAAGCAAAAGCTCTTAACGAGACACGAAATGGTAAAAAATAAAACAAAAAAATTTAGACTCACACAGCTCCAGTTTGAGCAACTGGAGCAACACCTGCAAAAGGAAAATACAAGTTTCACTGACTTCATTCATTCATTAATCGAGCGTGAAGTCATGCAAGATGTGATTACCGTTCAACAAACCAAAGACGAAATAAAACCCACAAGAACAAAAATTAAAACAGTGATTGAGGTAGTCAAACGCTATCAAAAGACTGATCCGAATGTATTGCTAGAGCTATCAAGAATCGGCAACAACATAAACCAAATTGCACGAGCATTGAACATCATCAAAAATGCTGATCCGCAAGAGCAACGCAAGTTAGATATTTTCAGCATTTTTTCAGTTTTAAAAGGCATTCAAACCGAGCTAGAAAAAGTCTTCCCTGCCTTACCTAAAATTAGTCGGCAAAGCCCTGAACGCTTAAAAAAGCAGTTGTCTTCAGTACAACTGGCTGAGGATGATGAAAGTGCATATTAAATTTTTGAATCATGGCAAAGGCAATGCTGCCAAAGCATCGGCATACTTACTCGATAAGTTTGATCACATGGGCAATGTGCGTGCAGGCATTGAAGTTTTAAGAGGTGATGCAACCACATTTAACGCCATTTGTGATGCAAGCCCCCATCTGTGGAAATACACCAGTGGCGTGATTGCTTGGTCAAAGGATGATGCCCCTACAGACGAGCAGATCAGGGAGGTTTTAACCGACTTTGAACAACATGCTTTCTCAGGGTTAGACCCATCTCAATATCATCTGTTTGCCGTTCAACATACGGATGATGATGGCTCAAAGCATATTCATGTTTTAGTACCACGCCTTGATTTACAGAGTGGAAAATCACTCAACATTGCGCCCCCAGGGCATGAGAAACATTTCGACTCATTACGGGATTACTTCAACACAAAATACCAGTGGTCACGCCCTGACGATTTGCTGCTAATGCACACGACACAAGAGCCGAACCACGTTGCCAAGCTTAATGCTCAAGCAAAAAAAATACTCTCAAGCAAAGAGCTAGAAACCTTGCCCAAAAAGCAATTTTACAAAGCAATTGATAATTACGTGAAAACCCTCTTAAAAACCAACACAGCAAAAAATAGAGCGGAAATAATCACCTGTATCAAACAACTAGATGGAGTCGACTCGATAAAACCAAATAAAGAGTCTCTAACGGTCACTCTCAACAACGGCAAAAAACATCGAATAAAAGGTGATTTCTATCATGAAAACTTCGAAATTGGATCTTATTCAGAGCATCTCAGAGCAGCAGCAGAAAGCCGACCAACTGCAAGTGAGCTTGCAGCAGCTCTCACAGACGCTGAGCAACTTCGAGCAACTTATAGAGCAAAGCGAGAAGCCTATAATCAACAACACCACGCTTTTACGCAAAGTACAGCAGACGACAACAACCATAGAATCGCACCTAAGCTCGATTTTGACCGAGCTAGGGTTTCTATCACCCCAAGCAATAAAAACGCTAACAGCGAGCTATACGGAGCAAATAGAGGCACTTCAAAAAAAACTAGCGAATATAGATATTACGGAAATATCAAAAGTGAAATCGAGCATAGATTCGTTTTCAACCTCAATTCAGGCTCTACAGAACCACATCAACAGCCAGTTGCAGAGCCTTTCAATCGACAAGCAGAGTCTACAAAAGAGCATACAAACCCAAGTACAGCAAGCGATAGCGAACCAAAGCGTACAGATCGAGAGCGAAATACAAACACTGATTTCAGAAAAGCTAAGCAATCAGAGATCGAAATACATTCTTTGGGGGGTAATCAGCTTTGGAATACTGAGTCTTTTAATGAGTTTTTATCTGAGCTATCAAGCCAGCATGAATCTAAAGACCATCGAAGCACAAGAACAAATAATTCAGCAGAACAGTCAGCAAATCAGAAATCAAATCAAAATGTTGGAAATCCAACGGAGGTAAGCAATGCAGACAGAAATCGACCACTTCTTAACAGAGCAAAACAACTTGTTATCAGAACAAAACAGCTTATTGATTCAACAAATCAATTCATTAAAAACAATCTTGAGCGAATACAGCGAAGTAGAGCAGAGCTTAAAAACTCAACTCAAACAACAGCAAACCTTGATTTCAGCACAACAATCCGAAATAGCCAAAATCGAACAGGGGAGTTTTTCCGAGCAGTTACAGCAAGCATTTCAAGAAAACTTGAAAATCCAATTGAGTCAGCAATTAACCAAATCATTGAGTCAACTGGATTTAAAAATCATTGTCAGCAACTTAGTAACAGCAAATTTAGAACCGATTCAAACAACAATCAGCACACAACAATCAGACATCGAGAGAGCACTCTCGAAAATCTTGCAATTGAAAGTTCCGAGCGACTTCTACGAAGATTTGCAGATGCAAAGCAAGCAGATCAACATGCTTGGGAAAACTCTAGAGAACTTGACGAAATTAATCGAAAACTTGAACGACTAGAAATCGGAATAACAGAAATTCGACTCAAACCCAAGCCAGCTCTTGATTTTAAATATTTAAGAAGCGACGGTTATTACCCCGATTATGTTGCTTATCACAAAGAAATCAGTGAAAAACAACAGCAAGCATATAAAAATCAGAATCAAATACAACTGATTGTTTTAACGAGTAAAAAAATTAAAAATATAGAAGAATACATAAATCGATCAAGTAAAAATCTCACTCACAGCGAGTGTAGAAAGTTAGATGAAATCATCAAAAACGACCGAAGAATGTTGAGATATCTTGAATGTGAGAAGATTTTAGAGCCTAGAAATTCCCATCTCAAAGAACCAAGAGAATTATATCAATCATGTTTGAAAGGCTTTGAGACGATCAAAAATGATATTCACGAAATTAAAAACCCATCACAACAACAAAACAGCATTGAATTATCAAGTCATGAACTCAAACAGCCACAACCGAGAAATGATTTTGACTTGAATATGTAATCCAATTCAGCAAAAGCAGTAATCAGAGGGGGGAATAAGTGATCTACCGTTATGTTGCTCACACTCCGTTCGCTTTGTGCTTTTCTTTTTGAGGCTAACAGGGATTAGCCGAGCGAGTGTCTACGAGCGATTGAACACTATCAAAATTTTGCCCTGCTCTTTCTCTGATTACAAGCTCCCCTTTACTGCTCAGACTTAGATATAGAGCATCCCGAAGGGTGCGAACAGATTTAATTTGCATCTAGGTCGAGCGAAGCGAGCATAAAAAACTCATGAGCGAAGCGAATTCCGAGTTGCTTTTGCTTTTTATTGAATTCCAGATGGTATTAACCAAAAATTGCCCCTTCGAACTGAGCGAAAGCGAAGTTCAATAGAGTTTGAGCGAAGCGAAAACCAAGGGCAATTTTTCATGACCTGGGCTTTTAATTATTTTAAAGCTTTTAAATACTTTTAGATGGCTTGAAAGCATTATGAATAAAGGGTTTTAGCTCTTATATGTCCACGTTTACCTTGCAATATGTCCACGTTTACCTTGCAATATGTCCACGTTTACCTTGCAATATGTCCACGTTTACCTTGCATTAGTACACAAATAATATTAACGTGTATTTATACACAATAAAAAAATAGTGGCTATGAGAGATTTAGTCGTAAAAGACAATGCCTTAATCAACGCAAGCTATAACTTAGACTTAGTAGAACAACGTTTAATTTTATTAGCTATTGTTGAAGCAAGGGAAAGTGGGAAAGGGATTAATGCAAATGATCCATTAGAAGTTCATGCAGATAGTTATATCAATCAGTTTGGTGTACACCGTAATACAGCTTATCAAGCCTTAAAAGATGCTTGTAAGGATTTATTCGCGCGTCAATTTAGCTATCAAGAGAAAAAAGCTAATGGGAATATCCGAAATGTTATGAGTCGTTGGGTATCTCAAATTGCTTATAACGACAATGAAGCAACTGTAGACTTAATATTTGCACCTGCTGTTGTTCCCTTCATAACCAGACTGGAAGAACAATTTACTAAATATGAATTACAGCAAGTTAGTAGTCTTAGTAGCGCTTATGCCATTCGCTTATATGAGCTTCTAATTCAGTGGCGAAGCGCTGGTAAAACCCCAACCATAGAACTACAAGAATTTAGAAAGAAGTTAGGCGTTCTTGATAATGAATATTTACGGATGGCTCATTTAAAAGAGCGTGTTTTAGAGCTTTCAATTAAACAAATAAATGAGCATACGGATATAACTGTAAAATATGAACAGCATAAAAAAGGTCGATCAATTTCAGGTTTTTCTTTTACGTTTAAACAGAAGAAAAAGGATAATCCATCAATAGAAAGAGATCCGAATGCCTTAGACCTTTTTTCAAAGATGACCGATGCTCAACGGCATATGTTTGCAAACAAACTTTCAGAACTCCCTGAAATGGGTCGCTATTCACAAGGAACAGAAAGCTATCCTCAATTTGCTGTTCGTATTGCTGAGATGCTACAAGACCCTGAAAAAATCAAAGAACTATCCCCATATCTAAAAAAAGTGGGATACATGCCATCAAATAAAAAGGACACCGTAAATGGCTAAGTTATCACTAAGTGAAGTATCTAAAAAATTTCATGTGGATA
>NZ_VPEO01000065.1:0-4535 GCF_013417155.1 Acinetobacter sp. YH16052
ATAATTTAACTATTCAAATACCCCTTAAACCTATCTTTATAACCCCTTAAACCTATCTTTATAACCCCTTAAACCTATCTTTATAACCCCTTAAACCTATCTTTATAAGCTATTAAATTATTTATTTACAGTCACTTAATGAACTATAAAAGCATTTAAAAACATTAAAAATAATTAAAAGCTTAGGGAATGAAAAATTGCCCTATGTTTTCGCTACGCTCAAACTCTATTGAATCTCGCTTTCGCTCGATTCGAGGGGCAATTTTTTGCCTAATCTCGTTGTGACTTTAATAAAAAACAAAAGCAACAATGAATTCGCTTCGCTCATAAGTTTTTTTACTCGCTTCGCTCGGTCTAGAAATCACTTTTCTATAAGTGATTTCCTGTTTTTGAGATTTTGATACTAAAAAATTGTTTTTCAGAGAGTCTAGGCGCGATTTTTCGATGTTCGCTCGTAGACACTCGCTCTGATATAGCGATTTAACGCAAAAATATAGGGGGTATGCGCGATTTTTTCACTGATTACTATGAATCCTATGTCGATGAGGAAAACGTGCTTAAAACGCAAATGATGAGCTTTCAGGAAAAGGTAAGGCGGCCTCCTAAGGAGACCGCCTTGTTTTTTTGATTTTCCGTGTTCAAATTCACGAAACTAACGCGCTTAACGCTAATCATTTATTGAGTTCGCGACTAGAACGAACTCGCAGTTATCAACTTACGACATCTTCACTGTTTCCAGTGGAAGCGACTCTCATGGATCCTCCATCAAGACTAAGCTGGTCCTGACTTCTACACATCACAAAGTACACACTTCAAATTGTGTTTTAGTTCCACAATCACGATTTTATATAACATCATCCCACTAGAGCCTTGCGGCCCATCATCGCAAAAATCAGTCAGCAGCAGATCCGTCTCCGGAACAACTGGGTTATTTCAAAGCGCAAACTTCAACGTAACCAGCGCTTTTCTTAATGATTACTCATGAAATATTATTCATCCGAGCGCTACATCAGGATGTTTAACGTTTATTCACTTTCTTCCGTGCCAAACAGGCTTGCCGCATTTCATAGCTGCCGAGGTTGCCACACCTCTCCCCTGACAAACTTTGTTTTCTCAGTCCGGTTATGCACCGTATTGCCTTTCGTTCACCCACCCCTTACGTTTTTATTCGCTCGAAGTGACCTAATTAATCTGTAAATAAAACCAAATTAAATCTATTCAGCAACTCTCCCTCTCTCATTAATAAAACCTTATAGCACTCTCGCGTAGTGTTTTCGGTCCAAAAGCCTATAGTGTGGAGCCACCACATCTAATCATTGGCTTGAGAGATTCCCACTTTAGCGTTAACAGTCTTTGTCTATTTCGAAAGAAATAGACGGTCAGTACGCTTATCCGTTCCATCTGATATCAGCCATTCCTTTTTTTTGGGATAAGAGTTCCAAAAACTCCCATTATTAACCGATATTAAATTTCATTACGGGTAAAGCACTTAACCTACGCAAAGCAACATGCTTGATCCAATCTCTTGGATCTCCTTAGTGTCACTGTTACAGGCTTGAGCTATCCATAGATCTCAATAACTAATCAAATATGTCATCACGACAAATCAATTTGGTTAATCATTGAGTACCGAGCAGTCCAGATTTCTCCTCGTGCCCCTAGTACCTCGCGATACTCTCATAAGCCCACCTGTGCGCAACGCATACCACCCTGTTAAGGAATTGAAGCGGTAAACGTGTGTTCCTAACGCATCTATCATTCCATGAAGATACTCACACTCTCTGTTAAGCAGGGTTTGCCCTTGTCACCAAGGGTCCCGTTTCAGTGTCGCCCAACTATTTGATCGGCTCACAACGATTTCATACGTCACAGCCAATTAAGAGTGATTGGGTCAAAGAACAGAATCTCACTGTCCAGTGCCCTTCGCAGCCGCACCAACTAGATTTCTCACGTATGCAGCTACACGGTCTTTAGCAATGAGATGGCTGTCTCATGCACACGAACCGAAAAAAAAAGTTTAGAAAGTTTTGCTCGTTGCACGATTAACACAACAAAGCTCATTTCATATTTTGGCAAAGCCATCGTCTCAGGCTTTTTTAAACTTGGCAAATTTTCAGATGTTTTCGCGCACGCAGATCGCAGGAACTCTTATTTATATTCCTGCCATAAAACAGCTGTTTACAAGGAAATTTGCACAAAAATAATCAATAAAAATATATGTTTCAAAGGGGGGCTTTTATGGTTATGGAAAAAAATAGTATTTTGAGTAAAAAACACCCAGTTCTAAAATGAGAATGGATCATTTTTTTAACGATTTATTATCTAAAAATAAGAAGAGCACTGGATGTGCTCTTCTTGGAATTTCGCATAAGAGATTTTATGTTAAATACTTAAAACATCATGCTCTTTTATTTCTAAGAGGCTTTGTTGCAAAAATACCTAAAACTATGATTTTATTATACTTATTTTTTATTAAAATTTTCTTAAACTCCTTAAAAATAAGTATTTTGCAAAATATTTATGCAACAAAGCCTATACATAAGAGCAAACGATCTTCCAACGGTAATTTATGCGGTCATCCTTTACCAATATGACGAGGTAACTGCTTATTTAGCTCGGCCAACATCAGGTTAAATGTAGCCCAACTAACACCGGTAAGCCTACGAAACTTAACGTCTGATAATTTTTGAATATCTTTGAATTTCATCCAAGGATTATCCTTTGAATTAAATAAGTTTGCTGATTAATTTAAGATCAAATAAATTGTACGTTTTTTGATTTATGACGGAAGTCTATTAACTATATATTATTTCTTAAAAAACTATGTAATATTTAATGGAGTTAATAGGTTGGAATTATGGTAAATGAGTCAAGTGAAAATTTTTAAATATTCTTTTGTAATTTTAGCTGTAGTCTCTGTTTCCGCATATACCATGAGTGATCGTCAATCCACACAGTTTCAAGTCAAAATGCAAGTTACAGAAATTTGTGAGATTGGAGCAGGAGGCTCTTCGGATATTGATTTTGGGACTGTGACTCGTAATGCACAGAATGTTCAAGCGACAGGGAGCTTAAATGTTCATTGTACTAATGGTACTCCCTATAATATTGCTTTAAATAGTGATGGTCGTTTGAAGCATGCCAATGATATTTCCATACAAATTCCTTATCAGCTTTATCAAGATGTTGCCATGAGCAAAGAATGGGGCAATATTGCAGACAATCGTTTGTCACAACAGGGGACAGGGGAAACACAAAATATTAAGATTTGGGGTAAGGTTCCCAATGCTAATGTTCCTGCTGGGAAATATAGTGACACAGTAACTGCGACGGTTACCTATTAATTTTAAAATAAAAATCAATAAGTTAGAGTTACTGTAATCGTGTCAGAGTATTGCCCAGTACTACTGATGGGTTGAGCTGGAACCGTTGCATATACAGGTATATTATGATTATCTACAGAGTAAAAGGTATTACCTTGCCAAGGTTGATCATCGTGTGCGTTCCTAGAAAGGTTGTATCGGATATAGTTTCCTAAAGCATTTCTCATTCTTCTTTGTGTGCCCTGCGCATTGATGCCATTATTTAAACTGACTTGCATAATAGTGCCAACGGGACAGGCTAACTGTATATTTCCTGAGCTTATTAACGGTGTCTTCAGTTGGTCAACCGCACCAAAGTTAATATCTGTTGCCGACTGAATTAAGCAACTATTTTCATAATATGAGTTAACAATTAAATTATTATTACCAGTATTCGAATTTGCAAGGGCTTCTGTATCCGTTGGTACTTCTGATCCAACCTTGTATGCAGAATAAAGTTTCAATCCAATACTATTCGTTTGATAGTATGCTGCTGGTACGTTCTGTCCAGGCAACACCTGACCATATAGTTTAAGCCGAGTACTGACATTTCCAGTTCCTGCTTCAAACTGGAAAGTTTGGCATTGTGCTTGGTTTTTACGTTCTGAATCAGGAATCTTAAATGTTCTTGCTGCATCAGAATATAATTCATAATTGAGTAATGCTCTTACAGGATTATAAATAATCATACTTCGAGGAGTACTACCTGCGGGATCAAAACTATCAGCCACTAAACATAGCTTATACGTTACAGGCTGGTTTGAATTAAAGTAACAGTCAGCAATAACATCTGTTGAAACAAGTGCTGAGCCTTGAGCATTTGATGTTCCTAAACTTAACGTTGCAGACTGCCCTAACCAACAGCTACTAGCATAAGCAGGTAAACAAAAAAGAATAGATACTAGTAAGAATAAACTTGCATAAATAAAATATTTCGTTGAATCACTCATTTTAAACAAGTCATTGCAGTTTATTGACATACCATTCGCCCCAAATCACTAAAACCTTTTAATGTTGTAAGTTCAGGCAGTATCACTCGGCACTGCTTAAGTTGATTGCCTATGTAAAGTGTATTATTTTTTAGGTTATCGATATACACAACTCCATCGTGAGCCACAATAGTTGTGGGTTGTTGTTGCTGAATCGGTTCTTCTTGCCATACAGAAGTTCCCA
>NZ_VPEO01000066.1:0-4449 GCF_013417155.1 Acinetobacter sp. YH16052
TCTCTACTTCTATCTTCGAATTTCGAATAAATAGATTGTTGTTCTTGATTAATGTTTTCAATTTCGCTTCCAATGCTTCTAATTCTTTGTTCTCTTGTTCTTTCTTCTGTTTTATCGCTTCTATTATTCTGCTCATTGTTTAAATTCTCTTTATTAAAATCATTATTAAAATTAAGAAAAATAAATTCATTCCTAATAAGGCTATTATTATTACTTGATATTTCAGATCTAACATCCTGAATGTCATTTGTTCTCTTATTGTTTTGTTCATTGCTATTCTTATTTTCGTTCTGTGTTCTTTTAAAGCGTTTTTTATTTCTACTTGTTCTTTTGCTAAGCTCTGCGTCAAAAACGCTCGTGTGCTCTCTGAGTGCGTTTTTAACGTACTCTCGATCTGCTCTGTGATCGATTCTTGATTCTTCGTTATAAGTTTTGTAATCTCTGCTCTGTTCATAGATATCTCCTTTTAACCTTACAGGCTTATCTTCTTCGCTAAATTTAATAGATATATAATTATCACCTGTACGATTTATAATTATATTTTTCTCTTTAGTTAAAAAATCAATTAATTCTTTTCTGTTGTTTATTTCTTCGATTGATATTTTCGCTATTATTTCTTCCTGTAATTTATTTACTATATCTTTTTTGTGTTTTGGTATTTTATTATTTAAAGTATTAATTAGCTTATTTCTTTCTTTGTGATTTTCTACGTCTATAACTGAGCTAATATTATTCTCATAATTAACAACTTCACAAAATGCGTTAAATAGTTTTTTATCTGCATAGTGATAGTATGTTTTGTATGCTCTTTTATCTGCTAATGCGTTGAATGTAAGATAATTAAGTTCTAGTCGCCCTTTATCTTGATGCTGCACCCAAAGGACCGGGGGACGGTTCTCAGGTGCGATTTCTGCGAACATCATTTCTTCAAATTCTGACATGATTTTATTTTTTAAATCTTCGTCGATGTCTTTTTCTTCAAACGAAAGAACGCCCGCTGTGTATGGGTGAGAGAAGTTTTTTGATTGAATATATTCGTTAAAGTTTAAAATATCTTTCTCTGTTGTTGTAGATAAAACTTTTATATATTGTTGTTCTTCTATTTTGTCTTTACGCAATAAATAAGATAATGAGTTTTTAACGTTTCTCTGTTTGTTTTTACCTCCTATCTGTTTGTGTATCATTATAAACCTCTTTTATTTTTTCTATATCCTCTGTTAGTTCTTCAAACAAATAAGCGAATTGCTCACCGTTGGCGCTGTTAATAAAAAAATCAATATTAGCATTAATTTTTTTAGCGATTTGATTAATGTTATTAGATATATTATTTAATAGAAATAGATATTCTTTATTTCCGTTATTTTTTATTTTATTTTTTAATATTGCAGATTTATTTAAAAGTAACGCTCTTATAGCTGCTGCTCTTTTTAAATCTAATTTTTCAGCTAACAATTCAACTTCTGTTAATTCTTCGTCACTTAAACATAAAGAAATAAAATTTTTACGTTGATAGCGATCTTTATATGTTTTTTTATCTTCAATGAGAATTTTTAAATTGCTCAAATTTGCCATGTTTTTTTCCTTGTGTTTTATGTTTTGACCTTCAGGGGATTGAAGGGGCGAAGCCCCTCACAAGTAACGTAATACGAAGTATTGCGCTAACTTGCTATCTAAGGTATCCCTTACTTAAGAAATAAGATATTTTGCTTTATTGTCAATACATAAACCCCAAAATCAAAACCGATCTTGAGGTCTTTTTTCTTCTAGTTCGCTCCGCTCACTGCTACGCACTTAATTATAATCCATAGACAACTATCTGATTGTTACCAGAATAATCCTTATCCAATATATATTTAATATTAAATGTTCCTATTTCTTTATTTTTAAACTGATTTGTAAAATCTCTAAACTCTATATCGTTAGGAATTAATTCCTGATAATTTTCGATTAATACACCACTTATTGAAATCTTAACCGCTGCCTCACAAGTTCTAGTTTTATTTTTATTATCATATGCAACCTCTCGAACAGCCAACAATTGAGTATCTGCATTTTGGGTCAACGATATATCCAATGGAATAATTATGTCTTTGAAGTCTCCATTTTTATAATCATAATCAGTCAATTTTTCATAAACTAACGACGCTGGTTCATTTGGATCTAACCGTTGCTTAGCAACAAAAGCCTTATCATATTGTGATTTATAAGCTTGATTTACTAACGCGTTAGCTTCTACTGATTTACACTCAATCGGAATATCATTAGCTAATGATATGATTGGATAACAGATTGTTATTAGAGTAATTGTAGAAAAAATAAGGTGATTTTTAGGCATAACAAACCTCAAAAAAGGAATAAATAATGGATAAGATCATTTCATACTGGAAAGAATATAACATTGCACATTATGATGAAAAGAAAAGATTTTACGTGATATACGGTAAGTATAACCACTTAAATAACGAAGAAGAATCAAGAAAATGCCTAGGTCTTCATTGGGAGGACTACCCAAAGTCTAGATCTGTTTTAGCCCCTATGGTTGTAACAGCAGAAATAAAGAACTCAATTCTGGCTGGATTATTAAAAGATGGATTAGATAAAAAAAATAAAGTAGACCTTGAGAAAATACTTAAAGCTATCGAATACTTTAAAGACGAGGATTTGAAAGATAGCTATTAAGCTCAACGCTGAGAGCTGACAAAACTTGTTTTTGTTAGTTTGAAGCGTTCAAAAAGGTTTGCTTTGCTAACGCCCAAAAAACCACCCCTTTGGGGCTGTTATCTGATATGGTTAAGGCAATCACTTGACAAACTTTTTTGATGTATTAAAACATAAGAAAACAGAAACCCTATTGCTTTGAGTTTGGCGACCGTAGCAACAGGGTTTCAGAGAAAAAGGACTGCTTTATGTTTAACAACGATAATAGACAAAATTTTATAAGTCAAATGCCAATGAAGCCCTACTGTTCTGACGATTTAAGTAATGGGTTAAGAATTAGAAAAAAAGAAAAAGCGCTAGAAATGCTTTACATACAAGCTAATCAACCAGCTATACAAACTTGCTTGCTATTCGATCTAGATGAAGAAAATTGTTTTTATAAATTTGAAGAAGTTAACTTGCCTGTTCCTCACTTTATAACGAAAAGCCCCAAATCTGGCAGGTGTCATTATGGTTATATTTTGAAGAACGGGGTTTGTAAAACACAACAAGCAAAATTAAAACCGTTACGCTATGCCTCCGCAGTAGAAAACAGCATAGCAAACAGATTAGGTTCAGACCCTAACTATGTAGGGCTTATTACTAAAAACCCGTTAAATAGTCATTGGTCGCCTTGGTGGTCTGGTGCTGAATTGTATGATCTCGATTATCTCGCTGATTTTGTCGATTTAAATCAACCTAAAAGCGTTAAAGCTGAAAATTACGGATTAGGTCGCAATGTTAACCTTTTTGATGATCTGCGAGCTTGGTCTTATAAACGAGTTTTAGGGTTTAAATCTTCATCATCATTTGAACAATGGATGAAAGAAGTTGAGAGACAAGCGATCAACCTCAACGCTGTTTGTAATCAGCAAAACCCTTTGCCATTCAATGAAATAAAAGCGACAGCCCGAAGTATAGGCAAATGGACATGGAAAAATTTTGACGTTGCTAAGTTTTCAGAGATACAAAGCGCAAGGGGAAAAAAGAATCTAGGAAAGAAAAAAAATAACTATAAAAAACAAAGCGAAATATTGAATATGCTTGATTTTTTAGGAGGTAAAAAATGAGAGTAAACAGAGACGGATTAACACAAAAAGAGTTAGCAAAAAAATTTAATGTCTCAATAACAACAGTAATAAAATACACTGCTATAGACAGAGAAGATTACGAGAAAGAGGCATTAAATCGTCGCAAAACAGCGTATGAGCTACGAGAGAAGGGGCTGAGTTGGAAAGAGGTAGCGGAAGCTATGCAATGCTCTTATAACGCTGTAACGTCTCTAGCGAAGCGATACAAGCAACAAGATCTAAAAGAGAGCGTTTAGCTCTCTTTTGTTATGTGGTTCTTATAATAACTAAATAAAAAACTAAGCGTTTTTTTCATGTCTTGAATATCAGATTTTAAATCTTCGTCGTCTTTCAATTTTGTTTTGTTGCCCTTGCGTTTCTTCTTGTTTTTTAAAGAATTTTGAGACTTTTTGAGTGATGCTTTTTTTGAGTTCTTGAGTTCGTTTAAATCGCTCGATATTGTCAAAAAATAATCTAAAAAATCTGTCAACATATCTGTTTGATAGTCTAATTCTTCTTCTAATTCTTTTAGATTTCTCATTAATATATTGTTGTTCTCTACTTCTATCTTCGAATTTCGAATAAATAGATTGTTGTTCTTGATTAATGTTTTCAATTTCGCTTCCAATGCTTCTAATTCTTTGTTCTCTTGTTCTTTCTTCTGTTTTATCGCTTCTATTAT
>NZ_VPEO01000067.1:0-4426 GCF_013417155.1 Acinetobacter sp. YH16052
TTAAGTAATCCGCTATAAGCTTAAAGAGTTCATTATCTTTATTTACTGTAATAGCCGTACGCCCAATAACAGGTAAATTACTTGCCTCAGTTTTTTCTAGACACTCTTGAATAGGTTCCATCTTGAACTCTAAACCACCGAGTTTTAATAAGGAAAATACATTATGTAAATAGTTTTTAAAACCTGCTGCTGTTGGTGCACCAAGACGACTAGCGAAAGAAAAAATATTTCGATTAGGATCAAAGAATATATAAGATGCAAAACCAATATTGGTATCTTCTTCTAACTCTTTCAAAATATTTGATGCATGTATATTGTCTGCGGTCTTTTTAATTTTTTGCACTGCATCATTCGTTTTTGCAGAAACAAAGAGATAAAAATTTTTAATTCCATCTACTGGCACCAAAAATATTTTGTCCCCAGTCATAACTATATTACTAGCAATTTTCATACTAGTATCCCAGTTTGTAAGAGCCTTTAAAAAAGGCTTTAAGTCAAATGGGTATACCTCTAGAGTATTAGTGTCTTGAATGTCATAACAGTAATGATAAATTTTCAATTCGTTTTTCCTAAAGTGAGATCGCTCTTTATTTGATCAAATAACTATATATTGTATTAATTTTAAAATAAATACCCATATATAGTGTTTTCAAGAGGCTTTAGAATCTAAACGACAAGTATTGACGCTCTATTTCACTTATATTCTAGAAAATTAAAAAATCACTTATCTATTTAAAGATTATTTGTGGTTTTGTATTTAACATAAAATCTCTTATGCGAAATCTCAGGCAAAAATCCCAACCGAGGGTTGGGAGAGATAAAAATTGACCCTAAATCACGTGGCTAGATAGGTCATAATTATTTTATTAACTTTCCGCCTTGCTTAAGAACAATATATAAAAAATCTAAAATACATAAAACTGATAACACTAAGAATAATGATCGACTTACCAGATAGCCAATTTGTTATAAACATATAATCTAGAGATTGAAATAAAATAATAGTGTTTTTTTTCATTACTTTAGCTATACAAATCTGGTTTTTTATGTCCTTAGACATACTTGAAAAATACTCTATTCTTATGACCTTTTAAAATATAATTTGTCTGAGCAAATCATGAAAATATTTTTCCTTACTTTAGTTGCTTTAGCTTTAACAGCATGTTCCAAACCTCATGATAAATATGTTGGTTACTGGCAACTTGAAGATACAAAATATCCAAAAGTTTTAGAAATCTATAAAGAGGGCAAAGAAACTTACATCGTAAATGAGAATATTCTTTCAGAAACTGATTGGTTTGGAAATAAAAAATCAGGAACGGTTTTAGAGAAGAAAGAAAAAGAACTTGGTGTGAATAACGGTTTAGCAGTTATCACATTCAACTTATCTGATGATGGAAAAACACTGCGAATTAGTAATCAACGCTATACCAAAATTAGTGAAGATGATGCAAAACAGATGATCACACATAAGAAAAACTGCGAAAGCTTAAGATTGAAATATAGAGAGGAAGCTAAAGCATTCAATATTTTTGCGCGAGATGCTCAAAAAGTCGAACAGGATAAAATTAAAGATAACTATCGAGAGCTCCAGAAAGAAATTCCTAATTGTAGTTTTGGAATCTAACTTATTTAAATATATTTAGGAAAATTTATGAAAAATTTCAAATTATTACCATTGTTATTTGCATCTCTTTTTGTAGGATGCGGCACAGTCGGAAATATGGTCATCCAGGATCAAACTTTAGAACAAAAGGCAGCCTTTGCTTTAAATACAACTTCAGACAAAGTGGCCATATCAAATAGACAAGGATCTATTGATGGCACGATAAACTTTGTAGCCACTGTAGGAAAAAAATCACATCAATGTTATATCACAACAGTTGGAGGAGCTATTAGTTCCCAGGCAGTTTGTTCGGGTTCTAACTCTGTAAAACAAAGTAGTGATAAGCAATGTAATGCTCTATTGAAAGCAGCAGGCCGCTGTTAATTTTTATGCAAAAGCTCAGGTTAATCCTGAGCTTTCTGTTCAATCTTATCATTGGCAGAGAACATACTTGGATTTGTAGAGAGCGTTCAAAATTCTGTGTCAGCCGAATTGGCTAGAGTTTAATTATATCATCGAGCCTGCCTTCAAAGTAAATCGATAACTGTGTGATGGTTTGCCCCCAGTTTGTCACCGGCATTGTCCATTTTTCAGAAGCCTGTTGAATGCCAATATACAGCAATTTCAGCAGGCTATTTTCATTCGGGAAAGCCCCCTTGGTTTTGGTCAGTTTTCTGAATTGGCGATGTACTGCTTCAACCGCATTGGTGGTATAAATTGGCTTCCTAACCGCTTTCGGATATTTGAAATAGGCACTGAGTAAATGCCATTTTTCACGCCATGAACGAATGACTTTCTCGTATTTATCCCCCCATTTGGCTTCCAGCTCATCTAGCGCCATTTCAGCTGCCTGCTTGGTATCTGCTCGGTAAACAGGCTTCAGATCAGCCATAAAGGCTTTTTGATCCTTACTGGCCACATAACGCAAGCTATTGCGGATTTGGTGAATAATACATAACTGCACTTCTGTCTGCGGAAATATCGCAGCAATTGCTTCAGGGAAGCCTTTAAGCCCATCAACGCAGGCGATCAGAATGTCTTGTATGCCACGGTTCTGCAAATCTGTGAGTACGCTGAGCCAATAATTAGCACCTTCACTTTCTGATAGGTAAAGACCCAGCAGTTCTTTATGGCCTTCGGTATTTAATCCCAGCACGGTATAAACGGCTTTGTTGACATAACGGCCTTCATCCTTGATCTTGTAATGGATGGCATCGAGCCACACAAAGGGATATACGGCATCAAGCGGCCTCTGTTGCCAGGCACGTAATTCGGGGATTAGCTTGTCTGTAATATTGGTAATGGCACCCTCGGAAATATCCAGTGCATACATATCGGCAATATGTTTTTGAATATCACGGTAGCTCATGCCGAGCGCAAACAGTGAGATGACTTTACTGTCGATCTCTTCAGAGAGTTTGGTTTGATTTTTCTTGACGAGTTGAGGCTCAAAATCACCAGTGCGATCACGAGGTGTTTCCAGTTCAAATGAACCGGAGGATGATTTTACGGTCTTGCGAGAGTAACCATTCCTGCGATTGGATGGTTTAGGATTTTCTTCCAGATAGTTTTCAATTTCAGCATTTAAAGCCGCTTCTGTCAGCTGTTTGATTAGTGGTGTCAGGATACCGTTTTCACCAGTGAGGGGTTGTCCTGACTGTAATTGTTTTAAAGCTGCTTCGAAATCAAAGTTGTTTGCCATGATGTGTCATTTCCTGTTTGATTCAGTTTATTGAAATGACACAGATTTTTGAACACTACCAATTTTTATTTCTATATCGTCCTCTGTACTCGATATACAGTAGCGATACCCACACCTACAGCTTTTGCTACTTCTTCTTTTGTCATATTTTCGGCCTTAAGTAGCTGTTTAATACGCTCATGCTTAGCGGTATTGGCTTTCTTTCCTGCCGGCTTGTAACCTGACCTTTCTAGTCCTTGCTTAATGCGTTCTCTCCTTTTGTCGTTATCAAGCTTCGCCATAGTTGCAAGTAGGTCTATCAACATGCTGTTGATGACGTTCAGTATCTCTCCTGTCATGCCACTATTAACGACGTGTGTTGTGGGTAGATCAGCGACGACCAGGCGCAGTCCTTTGCTCTTGATCTGTTGCTTAAGAATGTCGAAGTCGGCTTGTTCTAGGCGTGACAATCTGTCGACCGATTCCACGAGTAAAATGTCACCTGGCTCTGATTCGTTTAAAAGCCGATTGAGGATGGGTCGGGTTAACTTCGTGCCGCTTTCATTTTCGATGTATTCAACGTGTCCAGCGCTATAGCTCTTACTGAACTCGACCAAGTCACTGAGCGCTCTTTCAGCATCTTGCTCTTTAGTTGATGCACGTACATAAATGCGAACTATCATAACCGACTACCTATCAAAAAGACTTAAAAAAATAAGTACAATGATAATACTATCATTTAATAAAGATTAATAGTCTATTGATAGGTATTTTTATCATTTAATACTTTTATCTTTTATGTATAGTGCAATGATAGTGTTTCTTGAGGCTCGTACGTGAATGAAATTATTTTTTATGGGTAGTTCTGCTCTTTAATTTACGTAGAACCAAGCAAAACGAAAAAAACCGCCTGATCCAGCAGGCGGTTTTAATATTTAATAGAGTAATGGTTGCAAGATTTGCGTGAGCTGAATTAAGTCTGCTAGCAAGCTAATAGCTTGTAGAATCAATTTCAGTGAAATCATATTCATGCCTTACCTCCTCTCTGTTTGTGAGAAGGCAATGACAAATTCCGGTTGTGTTCAACGGTCTTTTCGACTTTAATATCAATTTATATACCTCATCGTTGTCTTCTCTGG
>NZ_VPEO01000068.1:0-4272 GCF_013417155.1 Acinetobacter sp. YH16052
TTTACCCCAAGGCTGGTAATGGCCGGCGACCTTATCCGCTGGAAACCATGCTACGCATTCACTGCATGCAGCATTGGTACAACCTGAGCGATGGCGCGATCGAAGATGCTCTGTACGAAATCGCCTCCATGCGTCTGTTTGCCCGGTTACATGAAAGCCAGCATCCGGGCCAAGGTGGAGCACCCATTTCGCATCATCAAGCGACAGTTCGGCTTCGTGAAAGCCAGATACAAGGGGTTGCTGAAAAACGATAACCAACTGGCGATGTTATTCACGCTGGCCAACCTGTTTCGGGCGGACCAAATGATACGTCAGTGGGAGAGATCTCACTAAAAACTGGGAATAACGCCTTAAATGGCGAAGAAACGGTCTAAATAGGCTGATTCAAGGCATTTACGGGAGAAAAAAATCGGCTCAAACATGAAGAAATGAAATGACTGAGTCAACCGAGAAGAATTTCCCCGCTTATTCGCACCTTCCCTAATAGCGCGGCTGCGATTCTACTTTTTTCACCTGAACCTGAAGAGGCGTTTGTGGCTCCGCAGTGTGGGCATGACTTTGCTGTTTCGTGTATTTCCTTGCCGCATCCTCGGCAGTAAACCATTGAACTCATTTTTTATCCTCGAGCTTATTTTTAGTTGGGATGCATAATATCCGATGTTTTATAACGATATGCATCCTATATGCTCGGGTGGGATAGATTTCCATTATGGTGAAGGATCTTCTTGAGATCCTTTCTGTAGCGTCGTAATCTCTTGCTCAGTAAACGAAAAAACCGCCCAGCAAGGCGGTTTTTCGAAGGTTCTCAGAGCTGCAACTCTTTGAACCGTGGTAACTGGCTTATGAGGAGCGCAGTAACCAAATCTGTTCTTTCAGTTTAGCCTTAACAGGCGCATAACTTCAAGACTAACTCCTCTAAATCAGTTACCAGTGGCTGCTGCCAGTGGCGCTTTGTCGTGTCTTTCCGGCTTGGACTCAAGTCGATAGTTACCGGAGAAGACGCAGCGGTCGGACTGAACGGGGGGTTCGTGCATACAGTCCAGCTTGGAGCGAACTGCCTACCCGGAACTGAGTGTCAGGCGTGGAATGAGATAAACGCGGCCATAACAGCGGAATGACACCGGTAAACCGAAAGGCAGGAACAGGAGAGCGCACGAGGGAGCCACCAGGGGGAAACGCCTGGTATCTTTAAGTCCTGTCGGGTTTCGCCACCACTGATTTGAGCGTCAGATTCTGTGATGCTTGTCAGGGGGGCGGAGCCTATGGAAAACCGGCAACGCCGCGGCCTTTTCTTTTGCCTCTCGATCCTCTCTCATTGCCTGTGCCTTAATGTCTCCGTTCCCTCCGCTCGCCGCAGCCGAACGACCGAGCGTAGCGAGTCAGTGAGCGAGGAAGCGGAATATCCCCGGACTTATCTTCGGCACCGTACGCGCCAGTGCTGCATTTTTTAATACGATGCAGGATAGGGCTAACGCCGCAAAGTGACGTCACCTGACGTTCCTGGATTACAAAGGTTAAAGCAGCGGACAGGAAATGTTTTGTGCCCACAGCTATGCTGGCTTATTCACAAAACAGCGGGACAAGATGTGTTTTTGGAGTACCGCCGGCCCGCTAAAGACTCCTGGTTAGCTCCCGCATGTTTGCTATCTTTTTGCTACCATTTTGCTACTTTTTTGCTATCTCCAGAGTCTTCTGGTCTTTCGGTTGCTATCCTTTTGCTACTTTTTTGCTATCAAAATGCTACCTCTCCCTTCTTGCAATAAATGACCAAGGCACGTTAGCGATGTATACATCGCCGCGCCGCAAGGGTGCCCCTTCCGAATCCCGTTCATCACTGCGTGCTGATTCATCCACGTTAAATCCGACCCCCTTAGCAATAAATCCAGCCATGCCTGACGGCCTGGCCAACGCCTCACGGCCGCACAGTAAACTGCACACCCGTGAGGCGTTATTCGTGAGGTTCAGTGGTGCTTTTGGGCGTCCAGCCGGATTTTAGCCGCTAAAATCCCGGCCATGCATGTGTGTGCATAGCCATGCAGACGCGCCAGAATCATCAGGCGCGTTTTTTCACGATATAGGCACAGGGAAGTGTCGGAAACAGGCAGGAAGACCCAGAAACGCCCTGAGAGCCTCTCAGGCGGTGCACGCAACGGATGTTATGGTAAATCTGCCTCACAGACTGGTACAAAAAAAGCCCCGCAGGGCTTTTTTGCTATGAGTTAGCCATATTTTCTTGCGAATTTTTCATCGGAATCGCATAGATAAATAATAAACTCAATAAACGCGATGATCGCGGGTATGAATGTCCAGCAAAAAATTAGATACAGGAATCCCTGTCCTATTTTACCTAAGTAAAATTTATGTACGCCAAATCCACCAAGGAAGAATGCTAAGAAAGATGATGGCGGTGGAGGTCAATTTTGAGCAGGGTGCGATTGGCCCGATGCACAATCACCCGCATGAACAGCTTACCTATGTGCTCTCCGGGGAGTTCGAGTTTACGATAGGTGAAGAAAAGCAGATCGTGACGGCGGGCGATACGCTCTATAAAGCGCCGCACGTGATGCACGGCTGCATTTGCCTGAAGCCCGGCACCCTTCTGGATACCTTTACGCCGGTGCGCGACGATTTCCTGAAATAAAAAAAGGCGCTGAATCAGCGCCTTTTTAATATCGTCGTTACTCTGTTGCTGGCGTTACGGCCGTTATCGGCTCTGGCAACGGATTACGCGAGAGCATTGCCTCACGCAGCAGCACGCTGCCGCAGGCAAACAGGCCGCCCAGAATCCCTGCCAGCAGCACAATCAGGGCTTTGCCCGGACCGTCTTTTTTCACCGGCAGTGACGGTGAAAGCTGATACCTGAAGGGTTCAAGCTTCACGTCTTCCACGGACAGTTTTTGCAACTGAGTCAGATAGTATTCACGGTTCTGGAAATCCGCATTCAGCTCGGCCACGTCCTTCAGATTCTTTTCAATCTGCAGCTTTTGCGCAATACCGTCAGCACCCAGCGCCACGGAGTAGTCAGGATCGTCTTTTACCGCCTGTCCGTTGCTGTAAACCGGCTTCTTAATGCCTGCCGCGTTCGCCACTTCCAGCGAATAGTTGAGGCGCTGCAGGTTGGTGTTGTGGATATTGGTCAGACGCACGCGATCCAGCTCCAGCTGCTGCTGAACGACTTTCGTTTTCAGCGTGATCTGGTTACGGATATTTTCCATCGTCTCCTGCTCAACAATGCGGGAGATATAGTTGATGTAACCTTCCAGAACCGTCTGCGCGTCTCCCGCCGTCGGGGCGGTAAAGCTCAGCGTCCATGAGGTATACGGCGCTTTGTCTGCGTCTTTAACCTGCGTGTTATCTGTCGCTTTCATTTTCTCAGCAATATTCACCACCGCGCGATGCAGCTCCAGCGGGTCTACCTCGGTGCCTTCCAGCTGAGACATCACGTACGGGGAGGTTTTCATGTACTCTTCGAGCAGCGACTGCGACTGAAACTTTTTGATGAACAGGTTAAACACGTCTCCACGGCTCACCTTCGCGTCGACGTCCAGCACCTGCAGCGTCACCATCATCTGGCGCAGCGTGTTCCACTGCGTCTGCTCGGCCGGCGTGATCACGGCTTTACTGGTCCATTTTTGCGGGATTAAAAACGCAATGGCCAACCCTACTACGGCGAACGCCAGGACGATCGTCACAATACGTTTTTTGGCTGCCAGAAGTACGTCTAACAACCCCAGGAGATCTATCTCTTTGGTGCTTACCGCCGGAGTGGCATAACGGGGAAAATCGAGGTCCGTGTTTTTCTTGAAATCCATCGCTGACATAACCGTTCTTCTTTTTGGAGCGCAGTAAATTTCTGCCTGATTGGTTGCAGTGGTCGGATGATACAAGAAAGTAAGAATAATCTGAACGCCAGATTGATCTATCTGTAGACCGACTATCAGATTTAGGGAAGGTGCGAACAAGTCCCTGATATGAGATCATGTTTGTCATCTGGAGCCATGGAACAGGGTTCATCATGAGTCATCAACTTACCTTCGCCGACAGTGAATTCAGCAGTAAGCGCCGTCAGACCAGAAAAGAGATTTTCTTGTCCCGCATGGAGCAGATTCTGCCATGGCAAAACATGGTGGAAGTCATCGAGCCGTTTTACCCCAAGGCTGGTAATGGCCGGCGACCTTATCCGCTGGAAACCATGCTACGCATTCACTGCATGCAGCATTGGTACAACCTGAGCGATGGCGCGATCGAAGATGCTCTGTACGAAATCGCCTC
>NZ_VPEO01000069.1:0-4042 GCF_013417155.1 Acinetobacter sp. YH16052
TCAAGGAATCCCCCTCAAGCATAGGTCTGTTTGAATTGAAATTCAAGACAGCCCATGCTATCGTGGTTTTCCCGAAGGGCGCACTTAGCCATTGGATTTCATCCAATGGTGCGACAAGGGGTAAATCCCCTTTGTAATCCCCTGACCAACATATACATGTTGGTAATTTCGATAAATCGAAATAAAGAGCAAAAGCAAAATGGCGATATATCATTTTTCAGTTAAAACGATTAGTAGAGGTAATGGACGATCGGCCGTTGCTTGTGCTGCATATCGTTCAAGTGAAAAATTGGTATGCGATTTTTATGGAAAAGAACAAGACTACACAAGAAAAACTGGTGTCGAATTTACAAAAATCTATGCACCTGAAAATACAAATACTGAGTTACTCAAGCGCCAAACACTTTGGAATGAAGTCGAAAAGGTTGAACGTAGAAAAGATGCATTACTTGCAAGAGAGTTTGA
The DNA here is from genome assembly GCF_013417155.1 of Acinetobacter sp. YH16052. Classification (GTDB taxonomy): domain Bacteria; phylum Pseudomonadota; class Gammaproteobacteria; order Pseudomonadales; family Moraxellaceae; genus Acinetobacter. Next base: position 466 of record NZ_VPEO01000069.1, read on the forward strand.
GATTGCATTTCCCAGTGAGTTAAACGCTGAACAGCGTGAAAATATGCTCAATGAACTTTGCCGAAACCTCGTTAAAAAATACGGTGTCATCGTTGATGCTGCTATTCATGCACCTCATACAGACAGTGGAAGTGATGAACGCAACTACCATGCACACATCATGTTCACAACCCGAAGTATTAATGAGCAGGGTGGCTTTTCAGCAAAAAAATATAGGGACTTCAGTCGTGACAATGGCACAGAAACTGTAAGCCACTGGAGAGAATCATTTGCAGAGTTATGCAATCATCACCTGGAACAAAATGGATTTGATGAACGTGTCGATCACAGAAGTTATGAAGACCAGGAAAGTGACCTAGAAGCAACTCAGCACGAAGGTCCTCAAGCGACATACCTCCGGAGACGAGGAATATTTACAGAAATTAGTCTGAAAAATGATGAAATTAAGCTACGTAATTTAAAAATCAAAAAGGTCATCGCACTGGATGAAAACATCAAAGTATCTGAGGATCTTGTTCAAAAAGTACGAAGTGAGCTTCAGTTTCAATACTCTCAAGCTGAGTATTTAGAAAAAACTTCTCAGAAACTTTCTGAATTCCAAAATGAAGAATTATCAAAATTAACAACAAAATTAAACACGATGAGTTCTGCAATATCAGAACTACGCAAAAAAGAGCCTTTATTTTTTAAAACAAAATGGATCAATCAAATAAATGACCTGATCGACCAACACAACACCCAACTAGACATCCAAAAGCATATTTCTGGTCTTAGTGAAATAGAAAAAAAAGAGAGATATTCTGATCATTTAAATAAATGGACAGAAGAAAATCAGCTGCTCCAGCCTAAAAAGTCTTTTGCAAAATTTGACGAACCGAACATCACTGTTAAACAACGAAAACTTAATGATCAAATTTCAAATATAGATCATCAAATTTCTGAAATATCACGCAGAGAAACTGAGTATCAAGAGTATGTACGCGATCAAAGACTGGAGATCATAAATAGTTATATATTTGAAGAAGATAACTATGGAAATAAATACTTTAGTCCTCAAAATGGTGAAAAACAAAAGCGACTATATGCAGAAGAAATGGAAGATCTAAAAATCCAAGAATTGCATGCGGCTTTTACAAAAAAAATTGAGACCGAAGCGCAGCAAGAGTTTTCCCAAAAAAGAGCAATACAGCTCGAAAACGACCGAAAAGATCGTGAATCTAGAGAACAGCAGTTACTTAAAGAACGAGAGCAACAAGAACAACGCTATGCACAAGAACGAGAGCAACAAGAACATTTGGCATTTTTAAGACGCCAAGAACAAGAAAAACAGCAGAGAAATGAGCCTAAAAAGCCAGAAAATGACAATAACCATGACTACACGCCTTAGCAATCCCATTTAAGCGCAAAAAAACGGGGGTTTTAGCGACTTTTGATAGAAATACAGTAAAACTATAGTTGATAAAAATAAAATCGCTTAAAACGCAAATGAGAGCCTTTTAGCGAGTGTCTACGAGCGACACAACGAAAGGTTGCTTATTCCCCCTCTGAAAAACCGTTTTTTATTGAATTACTGGGGACAGTGATTAGCGAGTGTCTACGAGCGAAGTATTGATGCTTTTGCTCGTCAAAAAGCATGAGCATAGCGAATGCATTATTCATGTTTTGCTTTTTGAATCCTTGATCATATATGCAAAAAACTGCCCCCACGAAGCGAGTGAAACGAGCTTCAATAGAGTACGAGCTTTAGCGAGTACCAAGGGCAGTTTTAATAACTCACTTTGGAAATAAATTCCCTTTTATTCTTTTAAAAAGCTTTTAAAAGCTTTTAGACCCTCTGAAAACCTTATGCAGCAATAGTTTCAAGCGTTAAAAGGGTACAAATAGCATGATAAAGGGTACAAATAGCATGATTTTATCGTTTAAAAGGGTACAAATAGCATGATTAAAGGGTACAAATAGCATGATAAAGGGTACAAATAAATTATTGTACCCTTATGTTTATTGGTGTACATTGTTTTCTCATAAGGGTACAAAAATCATGTTCATTTTTTATAAGGTTTGATATCTGAATGAATAAAGAAAATAGTTATGATAAATCTTATCCAGTAACAACAATGGCTATTCAAAACAAAGTTACTGAATGCTTTAAAAGCATGTCTGTAGATGAAAAAAGAATTTTAATTATGGCTTCTCCGATTGCTAGAAATATCGATGCAAGTGAACAAGATCAAATCTTAATATCTGCTCAACAATTTGCTGATGACTGTGGTATCAAAGTCAATTCTGCTTATAAACAAATTGAAAATGCGTCAAAAAAACTAGTAGATCGGTCCTTTTCATACGTTAATGATAGGGGGAAAAAGGTCTACTCTAACTGGGTAATTGATGCTACTTATGAAGATGCAGGGATATCTTTAAGGTTTACATCTATTGTTTTGGTGATGTTGAAAATTTTAGATAAATACAATCCATACACTCGTTATAAAAAAGATGTAGTTCTAAAATTAAAAAAAGACTACTCAATAGACTTTTACCATTTAGCGAAAAAAAATCAGGCAAAAAATGGCTTTGAATTAACGCTAGATGAAATGTTTACAGAGTTTGGTTTACCAGAATCTTATAGAGATTTGAGGAACTTAAAACGAAGAGTTTTGAAGAGCTCATTAGATGAAATTAATGAATTTACCGATGTAACAGTTGACTATAGTCCAGTTAAAAAAGGACGTTCTGTTGTCGGCTTTAAGTTCACTGTGAAAGAAAAATCTAAGCCAAAATTAATAGCTCCTGAGCGAGATCCAAAAACAATAGATATATTCTGCAACCTGTCTGATGCTCAAATTAACAAGTACAGTGCTATTTTATCTAAACTTTCTGAGCTATCAGACCTAAGTAACTTCCAGGACTATCCTAGTTTTGCCCTTTGGATTAGTGGCATCTTACGAGATCCGAAAAGTGTAAGAGAGGAAACAGCAAAGCGGATTTTTAAAGCTCTTCATAGCAAGACGGATTTTAAACCATGAAAACTAGAGCTGAATTAGATGCAATGAGCCATCAAGAACTCAAAGACTATGAGCAAAGTTTACTTGCTCTGTGGACACCAAGAATGGCTATTGAAAGTGACATTGAAAGGTTAAGCACTAATCGCAACGAATTATTAGAAATTTTTAATCAATTAAAAAATCCTGATGCTCCTGAAAATGAGCGTTTAAAAAATTCTATTTTATCGCTCAAATATAAGATTGAAGATTTAGAAGATAAATTGGATGATCTTATTCAAGATAATCGCTTAAATCGTGCAGATTGAATTATTCAGTTTATTTAATTAAAACCGTGAAACATTGATCAAAGAATAGGCGTGGAACGTGAATAGTCACAAAAAAGCCGTTCCAGTGCGCTGAACCCTGGAACGTCTTAGTATAAGTTTATGATTTATATCGAATAAAAAACAGTATTTCGTATAAGGTGTATTATGTTAATTTTAGAAAATCTTCACTACTATTATTTTAAAATAAGCCTTATATCCAAGCATAAAACAAGGTTGTCTAGACTTCTTTTAACAGTAAAGTTATCATAAAAC
>NZ_VPEO01000070.1:0-3762 GCF_013417155.1 Acinetobacter sp. YH16052
GTCTTGTACGCATTTGCTTACGTCAATTACGGCCCTTTGCGCCTGTACGACCTGGCTGCAATTTCCTATGATGGATTCATCAGGAACAGGAAGTTCCACACAATAATAAGAACATAGATACGCACAAGGACTGTAAGGTACGACAGGAGTTATACCTAAACACCCAATACGAAAAAGCCCGACAGGATGTCGGGCTTTTTTATTTAAATCAAACTATGGGACAGTAGTATCTTAAGATGCTAACTTCAATTAATTCTTACTAAGTTGGGTTTATTTAAAAACATTGAATATGTTTTAAATAATAAAAAATCTTAGCTTATTGTCATACTTTAATATTGATTAGAAATATCCATGTTTTATGATTTTTTAGGCACTTAATAATGAAACTCGAATTAAATTTTCCAGATGATTTTCCTAGACAATTAATAGATATGCTTCATGGACTGCACCCACGACTCCCTAAAGGCTATCCAGCAGAATTTATTTCTTTGGATAAAGCTATAGGTAGGAGAGTTGCAGAAAATGTTATCGCTTTAAATGATTACCCGGCTAAAAATTTATCAAAATTTGCCGGCTGGGGAATAAATTCGCATATGACTCAAAATATCAAAGTAAATCACTTTTTAAAAATTAATAACATGTATTTTTGGGATGCAGAGCTTTATAGATCCAAAGATATATATCAAATTGATTACAAAGAAGATTCTATTATTAGGCTTCCTAAAAATATCGAACTACCTTCTGAAATAGATGCTGTTATTCAAGAAGATGATAGTAGGTTAGATCTTGAAGATCCCTTTTCCTATAAGGTTCTTTCACCAATAGAAAAATTTGAAGGTGTGATAAAACAAGGAAGCATTATTCAACAAGATGAGTGTTTGGTTCAAAAAGATGAAAAAATTAATGCTGAAAAAGTAATCGTGTTATCGAGAGCTGGTTTAAGAGAAATTGAGGTATATAAAAAACCTAAAATCATTATAGTTAGTATGTATAACTATGATAATGAAGAAAAAATTAGTGAAGAATGTATTTATGTTCAAAATATTTTGCAGCAATGGGGTTACGATGATGTTGGAGTCAAAATCTTAAAACCAATTAGATTAGAGCATGCTTTTAAAAGTGAAATTGAACAAAAAAATCCTATTATTAATCCCGCTTTAACATCTTCACAAGAGCAGTTTACTGATGAATTTCGAGTATTGGCAGCAGAGTACGATTTAATTTTAGTTTGCAGCGCTAGTTCTTCAAGTGGTGGTATTTTAACTTTACCTAAACTTGCTACTTTTGATCAATCGTCAACTAATAGTCCAATCAACATGCTCACGTTAAATGAGGAAAAATTTAAAGTTTTTAGAAGTGATCATCGTTCACATCCAATCAATAAAATGGAAAAAATATTAGATACCCAAGGTCATTATAGAGGTTTAAAAACTCACACTATTGAAGACAAAGCAACTATCGTGAACCTCCTAGGAGATGTTGATGATATTGCGATGACGATGAATGTCGGAGTGAGATATATTTTAAATAGAACTGACCCTAATTTTATAAAAAATAATTTTCACAGAGGATTCATTAAAAATTATGAAACTACCGATAAAATGCAATTATTATTTGGAAATTATACACAGGATGACTCTGGAAAATTCTTGATTGATATTGCTGAAGACACGGGAAATCATAAGTTAAATAAATTCACGTACTCTAATTGTATTGTAGTCATTCCAAGCCAAGCTGATGTTTCAGAAGTCTTCTTTATAAAACTTTATTAAGAATAAAGATGAAACTAAAAGGACTAAGCCCTGTAGCATACAGAACTCAGTCCTTTCGTATAATCGCCATTATGTTAAATGAAGCGAATTTATTCAAAAATTTATTCGATTTGAGTAATTTTAATAATAGTTAAATTTTAAAAAATCATATTTAAATATCAAATTAACAATAAAGTTGGAATTTTCTTATGTTCTTAAAAAAAATAGTTCTAATTAGTACAATAATAACTAGTAGTCTTGCTCTTGCATATGATCCTACAACGCCTTCATATTATTTAACGAAAGAATTGTGATGTGTGCAGAATATTATGCAGACTGTATTGATGTCTATGGGTCTGCTGGTAGCGGTGGAATGTCAGAGTGTGGAAACTCTTTAAATACATGCATCACTACAGGTGATTGGAATCCACCAAATCTTCCTGTACCATCATCGGATAGATTATTAAACCTTTTTAGTTCAGAAACTAGAGAAGCTACAACAAGATATACCACGGCCTAATAAATCAGGATCTCAATGTAATATGATTGGGATCCTTACCAACATATATAGAAGAGAAAAATGGATCAATTAAAAAAAATAAATGATGATTTGTATCAAGCTGCAATATTATTAGACAGTATTCCTAGTAAGATTCAATCAGATCCATCACTAGAAAATAGAGAAAATATCTTACTGATAGGAAAAGCTCTCAGTCATATTTTTGAACTCCAAAATAATATTTATAAAATTCGCCCTGATTTAAAAAATAATAATCAGTAATAACAGTTATTTATAGTATTTTTTAAGAAAGATAGCGGCTCATTTGAGAATATAAAAGTAATATTCTATTTGTAATAGTTTCTCTGAAATTAACATAATACGGATTATACGAAACGAGAGTTATCAGCTCTCGTTTTTTGATACAGAAACTGCTAGAATCCTTATACGCCATTGACGTACAAAGAATCTATGTTATTCATTGAAACCAGCATCTTTACCAAGCAAATCAAAGACCTTGTATCTGATGAGGAATATCGTCAACTTCAACAAGATCTATTGGTTCAGCCTGATAAAGGTGACTTGATCAAGAATGGCGGTGGCATTCGAAAAGTACGTTGCGCTCAAGGTAATAAAGGCAAAAGTGGCGGTATCAGAGTAATTTACTATTGGGTAAATGAGGATGATCAAATCTTTTTCTTGGTGGCTTATCCAAAATCTGTAAAAGATAATCTAACGGATAAAGAAACCGCCATTCTGCGCCAACTCGTGAAGGAGCAATTTCATGGATAACAACTTATTTGATGACTTAGTTGCTTCGATTAAAGAAGCAGGAGCAATCAAGCGCAAAGAGATCCAAGCAAGTCGAACAACCGAACTTGAATTACCTGATATTAAGGAAGTCCGAGAAAAAACTGGTTTAAGTCAAAGCGAATTTGCAGCACGTCTCCACATCAGTCATCGCACCCTGCAAAACTGGGAACAAGGCCGACGCTATCCGACAGGACCAGCGGCAACATTAATTCGAATCTTAGATGCACATCCTAGCCTTATTTAAAAAAATGCATTAAAAATGGGAGCTTAGCTCCCATTTTTTGACTTCGTATAACGTGTATTATGTTAATTGTAGGAAATCTTAAATATATTTTCTTAGATGTTTTTCAAGAATGTTAGAAAGTATTGTAGATGAATGAATTATCCTATCTATTAGCTCTTCCGACTCTTCTTTTGTCATTGTAGATGTCTTATTTTCAATTATGGTATCAAATGTAATTAACTCATAATAATCAGAATAGGCTTTAAGAGCTTCTCTTTCATATTCCTTCAAAAATTTCATCTTTTTTGAAAAAAGAAGAGCTGAAATTGGTCCACCATAGGGAAAATTATTCACTTCGGATTTTAAATAAGTTAAATATAAGGAAACTTTTTTAATATCTTTAAAAGTTTTTTGAGGATCATCATCTAAGAAAACATTAATACATGTTTCATTGGTCTTGATTAACAGATCATTAG
>NZ_VPEO01000071.1:0-3746 GCF_013417155.1 Acinetobacter sp. YH16052
TTTAGTTGAAAATATGTTTTGTAGATTAAAGCAATTTAGAGGAATAGCTACTCGATATGACAAGCTCAAAAGAAATTATCAAAGTTCTGTTGCTTTAGCCTGTATATTTTTATGGCTACCTTTATAGCGTTAATTATGAACAGTAAATGTCAACAGACCCTAGTCGAAGCTCAGAATTAAGCTAAAGGCCTTTTTTCAGATGCAGAATCCTTTATCTGATCCTAGACAGTATTGTGGACATTCGATCCCTCTAAATTCTTACAATATTTTTGTTCAAAGGCTTCAGGACTTAACCAGCCATTTGCAGAATGTATTCTGATTCGATTGTAATAAATCTCGATATAGTCAAACAAGACAGCATTCGCTTCTTTTCGAGTGGCAAACACACTGCCATGGATTACATGACCTTTCAATGTATGAAAGAAGCTTTCAGTCACTGCATTGTCCCAACATGAGCAGTGTACTGCGCAAGACTGCGTGACATACTTTGAATACAGTTATTCGTCAATAATAGCGCTCTAAAAGCACGACTACAGTACTGACTGCCTTGGTCAGAATGAACCATAACTCCTGTTGAATAAGCTTTTCATGCGCCAAGGTTGGTCCGAAACCATGCAGTTGATCAGAAACAATATTGAGGCACTTGAGTCTGAGTTCTTCAGAAAGCCTGGAATTGCTGGTTTGGCCACGACCCGTATGGGCTATAATGCAGCTGGACCTTGAACTTTGTATTTCTGCAGTAAGCGTCTGACCTGACATTCTGAAATATGAAGTAGAAGTAGCTGAGCAGCCTGGGATTGAGTTATGCGTTGATCGCAGATTTCCTGCAAAACCGACAATCGTTTAAGTTCTTTATCCGACATAGACACCAACATATCAAACCGTCCGCTAAGGAAATTGCAAAAGTGCACATTCTAAAAGCGGACATTTCTATTTTGGGCTTACAATTTGTGTTAAAACCCATTCAAAATGTCTATATTCTCACCAATAAAAATGTCTAGTTTATGATGGTTTTCACCATCATGGACTGGATATGAAATATAGATGCTGATCACTATGTCTGACAAAGAAATTCAACGTCTTGCTGTTCTGCAAGACGTTCGAGATCATCGTATTACACAAGTCCGTGCTGCTGAAATCCTTAATCTTTCAACCCGTCAAATTACCCGGTTATTACAGAAGCTCAATCAAGATGGTGTTTCAAGTATGTCGCATGCCAGTCGTGGTCAACCGGGCCATCATCGCCATGACGATTTATTAAAATCAAAATTTCTTTCCATTATTTCTGAACATCTGCTGGGATTTGGACCTACCTTGGCCCATGAGAAGCTCAGCAGCATGTTTGACCTGAATATCCCGGTAGAAACGCTTCGGCGCTGGATGACTGCAAATGACCTCTGGATTCCACGATCCAAGCGCCTTAAACGTCCATATCAGCCACGTTATAACCGGGATTGCTTCGGTGAGCTAATCCAGATTGACGGCTCATATCATGACTGGTTTGAAGGACGCGCTGCTAAGTGCTGCTTGCTGGTTTATATCGATGATGCCACTGGAAAGCTGTTGCATCTGCGCTTCTGTGAGGCGGAAACGACCTTCGACTATATGCTTTCAACCCGAGCCTACATTGAACAATACGGTAAGCCTCTGGCCTTTTATAGCGATAAACATTCGGTCTTCCGAGTGAACCAGAAATCGAGCCAGGACAGCAAAATCACGCAATTTGGCCGGATTCTGAATGAGTTAAAGATTGATATTATCTTTGCCAACTCACCACAGGCTAAAGGTCGCGTAGAACGCGCGAATAGAACCCTTCAAGACCGTTTGATCAAGGAGATGCGTCTGGAAGGCATCAGTTCGATTGCTGAGGCCAATGCATGGTTGCCCTGCTTTATTGAGCAGTTCAACCAGAAGTTTGCCAAGTGTGCGCGAAATTCAAAGAACTTACATCGTCCTCTAACTGAATCTGATGCTGAGTTGGAGGATATATTCACCTGGCAGGAAACGCGTAAGGTCACGAAGAACCTCACCATCACGTATGACAAGTGTATTTATCTGCTTGAACCGACAGAGCTAAATCATAAGCTTGTTGAGCAATACATTTCATTTCTGGAGTACCCGGATGGCACTGTGGCGATCATGCATGATGGCCGAAAGATCAATTACAGCCTCTTCGATAAATTAAGTCAGCTGAATCAGCGAGAGATTGTTGAGAATAAACGGTTGGGTGCTGTTCTGAATCATATCCAACAACAGCATGAAGAACTGGAAAAAAAAATAAACGTTCCCGGGCCAAGAAAAGTATGCCGAGTCGTAAAGCTCAGAAAGCTGTTATTGAACAAAGAAATTTAAATCCTGTGCTTGACTCTTGCAGTTAAAAACAGGAGATTTTAAATGGTTTATCGCATAGACACTTTAAATGGGTTCTAACATAATGGATGTTCGTATAGATTAATTGCATATTGTATTCGATCAAATACAATATAGTGAGAAGATAAGGAATCCTCATGCTTGAAATTATACGTCTTCCAGAATTTGATGAATGGTTGGATGGCATTAAAGACAATATGACTCGTATTCACTTGAATCGTGGATTAGATAAGGTTCAACGTGGAAATTGGGGGAGACATCAAACCTCTCCAAGATGGCGGTTGGGAAATGAGAGAATTCTTCGGTTCTGGGTGGAGGATGTATTACATCCAACATGGTGACGTAGTGATTGTAATGCTTGGTGGAGGAGATAAATCAACTCAGCAACAAGACATCGATCGTGCAGTCAAACTATCGAAAACATTGGAGGATTAAAATGGTTAGAGTCGCTGATTTACCAAGTTTTGATATGGCTGAGTCACTCAAAACTGAAGAAGATATTGTGATGTATCTCAACATGGTTCTTGAAGAGAATGATCCAGCTGAATTAGCTCATGCTCTTGGTGTTATTGCTAAAGCTCGTGGCATGACTCAAATCGCTAAAGAAGCAGGAATTGGGCGTGAGGCACTCTACAAAGCCCTACGTCATGATTCAGCACCACGTTTTGATACGATTAATCGTGTAGTGAATGCTTTAGGCTTAAAACTCAAAGTACAACACGCCTAAGACTTTAAAAAATATAGTAAAAATGGGAGCTAAAGGCTCCCATTTTTAGATTCGTATAACGTGTATTATGTTAATTTTAGAAAATATTAAGTATGTGGAAAATATATAAAGAAGAAAATTCTGATCTTGGATTTGCTATTGGGTGTCTATTTTCAGAAGCAATTAATCTAAATGAGTTTAGACAGTGGATTGAGCTTTGTATTAACGATTTAAATCAAGATGAAATACCACTTTATATGTTTGATCTTATAGATTTCGAGGACTCATTAGCGAAGATTCATTCAGTTATTGGATTTGTACCAAGCTCTAGGCTATCAAAAACAGAAAAAATAGCGTTAGAAGGCATTTCTTATCTAAGGGGAATAGATATTTTTGACCCTATTTCTACGCAAGAACAATCCATTGAATACCTAAAGAACAACCCACATGTCTCAGAAAAATTTAAGCGCACTTTTCCTTTTATAAATTTTATTTAACATAATGGTACTTATACGAAGCTAAAATGTTAGAACCCATTCAAAATGTCTATATTCTCACCAATAAAAATGTCTGGTTTATGATGGTTTTTATCACCATGGACTGGATATAAAATATAGATGCTGATCACTATGTCTGATAAAGAAATTCAACGTCTTGCAGTTCTGCAAGA
>NZ_VPEO01000072.1:0-3731 GCF_013417155.1 Acinetobacter sp. YH16052
ACACGCCACGAGTCGGTATTTTTGGATCAACTGGCGTAGGTAAATCATCATTATGCAATGCATTATTTGGTCGTGATGTAGCCCCAGTCAGTAACGTCGCTGCTTGCACAAGAGAGATTCAAGAAATTCATATCAAGCCAGAAGATGGAAATGAGGGAGGACTTACGATAATAGACTTTCCTGGTGTTGGTGAAACCTTGGAAAGAGACAAAGAATATTATAATCTATACAAAGAGAATGTTGCAAAGTTAGACCTAGTTGTATGGGTAATAAAGTCTGATGAAAGGGCTTACGCAATTTCTCAAAAGGTATATAACGATATATTGCTACCTAATATAAAAAAATGTCCTGTTGTATTTTTCATAAACCAAATAGATAAAATAGAACCAACAGAAGACGATGAAGGTGAACTTCTTTGGGATAAAAAGAAAAACGAGCCGACAAAAGAGCAGTTAGCTAGTGTAAATGAGAAAATACTAGAAGTAAGTACTGCCTTTTCTGTTCCTGCTTCATACATTATACCTACATCAGTCAAAAGAAAGTTTAATATTTCTAAAGCAATGGAGACAATAATAGACATCCTCCCAAAGGAGAAAAAATATGCTCTCTATCGCGAAGCAGGAGAAGAAATAAAAACAGAAAAAATGGCAGAAAGCGCAGAAAAGGGCGTATGGGACACCATTAAAGAATGGACAGGTGAAGCCTGGGATAACGTAAAGGATGTAGTTGTTGAAGTAGTAGCTGCAACTGTTGTTGCTGCAGGTAAGAAAATACTATCAAAACTTAAATTCTGGTAATTCATTAAGATTCAGGATGATTACTATCCTGAATCTTAGTTATCAACGTTTCTTTTTCCAAGATCGGTTTTATCCGATGTGAACAGCGAACAATTCAAACACCTCACAGAGCGCGTCAGTTTTTCCGGCTCTTACCCGTGACAGTTTTCTCCGCCAGTTTATCTTCCAGTGTCACAACTTTCTGATACAGCCGCCTGCCAGAAATGGGAAGGATTATCCCTGGCCCATTCCGGCATGTTTCCGTGCTCCGTGTATTCCAGATCTTTCCGTTTCGCATACTCCCCTTTGCGCTCGATGTAATCGGCGTGGTTTGCAGCCTGTCCCTTGCCTCCAAATTTAACGCTGAGGTGATAGGTTGCCACGGTTTCAGCCCTCCGCAGGAGCGCACTGTTTCTCGACGAAGGAGAGAAACATATAAGTGCGCTTCCTTCTAATTTCACGAATTAGAAGGAAGATACCCCCCTGCACCCACCGACCGCAAGCGATATACTGCACGACCACAACACACCGCAAAAAACACCAGGGAGCACCACGAACATGCGCATCAGCAACATCGAATGGCTGAAGAAACGGATCGGATTCATCAGGAAGCTCGGAGAACAGACCGCACGACAGAGACAGATTATTGACCTGCTCGACAACGAAGCAGGACTCACAGAACAGGAACGCAAACTCCTCCACGTACTGGCAACAGCGGAAAAAAACGACTTACAGGCACAGGAGAGCGAACGAAAACAGGCGGTCCAAAAACGAATCGAGGGAAAAAAACAACGACGAGAACGCAATCACCGGCTCTTTCTCGCGGCTGGGCTACTGATCGAAGCAGGACTGGTAGACACAAAAACAGGCGAGCTATGCTATAAAAAAGACAGGATATTACAGGCACTTAAGGAACTTAAGTACGATCTGGAGACATCCCCAAACCCAGACGCGTAAGTGCCTCCATCCGTGTTCCGATTCCCTGGTGCTTCCTCGCTCATTCGCTCGCTACGCTCGGTCATGAGACTGCGGCGAGCACTACCAGCGCAATCATGCGGAAAACAGCACCATTGCTGGGCTGAAAGGAGAAAACCGCCGGAAAGCCCTCAGCTCAAAAAGACGCCGAAAAGGCGCTGTTATCTGATATAGGCTATTTGTGCATTGCCCAATTACGGATCGTATTACGATGTACATTCAGCATCGCCGCAATAGCTTTCTGAGAATATCCATTCTCCAGCATACATAGCGCCATGAAACGCTTGTCATCGTAGGCTTCGCCTTTAGCGATACCACCTTTCCGGCCTCTCTTGGCCTGTATTTCTGGGGTGTGCGTATCAGCCACATACTGTGCGAAAGTTTCCGGCGTGAAGTTCCTGTGCGTGTATTTCGCAATGCTCTTGCCAATAGCCCGACATTCAGGCGGAGAAAGCGGAACGGGAAGCGATGCGTTGTACATTTCGACACGCTGAATCACGGCATCAAGCCACTGTGAGAATGCTGGCCAGCCCTGACGAATCGCCCTGTAAGCCCATTTGCGCGTCATTTCGAACAGATGGCAGTTTCGCCCCATCCCGTAATGTTTATCGATGCTACGGCGCGCTGAGGCGCTCAAATCGAGATAATCAGCCAGTTCATCGAGGGTATAGGCCTCCTCGCGCCACTCCATCACCTGCCATTCCAGGTGGAACGGATTTTTGCAAATCAGTCCGCTGTAGTTCACATCTGCACAAAGTTTCTCACACAGCGAACGTTCAATCGCAGCGGCGTATTTCAGCGCCTTAACCGAGCTGTCCGGCGCGGTTCTCACGGCGATATTGAGTGCGTAGAGCAGGTGAGCATGACCGTTCACAGGATTTTTTACGGTGATGTTCGGCGCGGGAGCGTTCCGGTCGCTCCAGTCAATCGCAGCTCCTACACGGTCAACGTCAAAAACCAGCCAGAACTGCGCATGAGGCTGGTTCTGCTGGATGTACCGCGCAAGAAGCGCACGCCCTTTGCCGGAGATGCGAAGACCAAAAGCGAGATCATCCGTGTGATAGGGACGGTGGGGTAAATTTTCTTCGAAGTATTGAAGCGCGGCGCTCATGTGTTACGATTCCTTCCAGGTTATCGACCGACATCGCCCCTGTATTTTCGTGAAAGTCTTGGCGGATAGACACGAATTTCAGGGGCGTTTGTTTTTCAGTCGCTTACACTACCCCCAACAACAAAACCTGTCGAGCCTTCCCGCAAAAACGATCCATTTACCATAACTCCTGTTGTACGAACCCCTTAAAACGCTCTCAATCGCTTTCTGACGCAAAAAACGCAAAAATACAAGGAAACACCAGGGCAACCCCGAAAAATGCGTCAGAATTATTTTTATGGGGCTGCATAACTATGCACAAAAGTGATTCGCGAACAGTTTCAACCGTTCAGAAGGGCGAATGGGTCAAAACAGCAAATTTTCTCATCCATATCCTTGCATAGATGGATAAAACAGTTCGATATCAGCATCAGACACAATAATTGCCATAGTTCATCCCACCCTCTCTCCAAAGCAACATGACTAAAAAACAGTCTTGGGATAGTTTGTTTTCTGAGCTCCATGTACCCCACCTTTTTAGGAAATCGCTTAAAAGGTTTAGTCTCACAACAACCTGAACACAGCTCTAGATAACATTTATCGAATACAATAAAATACCACTTATAAAATAGGTGGTTTATTTATAAGTAATATTTCTTGACAATATAGGTTCTTAAAATGGAATATATTGATAAATCGACACTAAACAGCAAAGAAAAAATTAGACAAGCAATCGAAAAGAAAATAAGGGAAATAAAAGGTTACACGCCACGAGTCGGTATTTTTGGATCAACTGGCGTAGGTAAATCATCATTATGCAATGCATTATTTGGTCGTGATGTAGCCCCAGTCAGTAACGTCGCTGCTTGCACAAGAGAGATTCAAGAAAT
>NZ_VPEO01000073.1:0-3492 GCF_013417155.1 Acinetobacter sp. YH16052
ATTCATCCTTCGTCTGAAAAAAGAAATCAAAGCTTTGGCTCATGAATGGATCTTGTTGACTTTGTTTTTGGTAAATGGGAGCCAGACGATTGAGATAGTAATTCATCCAATCTACTTTGTTATTAAAGGTCGCATAGTCTTTTAGATCAGTATAGAGGTTCTTTAAGTCGCTAGAAATAGCTTCAATAATGGGGTGAAACATCCATACTGTAATATTCATTGGCTGTAGTGGGCTAAGCTCATAGGGCTGTGATGGTTCAAAGCGTTGTATCGTATAAAGTTGTGCACCATGCTCAGTGTAACGAGAACAGAGTAATTTCGTGTTCTCGACTTGAAAGTAGTCAGTCCCTACTTTGAGTTCTCTTATCTGTCTAGAAATATCGAGGCATTGGGGGAGTTTAGCAATGTTTGAATGCGCTAATCTTTTAAAAAATTCTATCGATCTTGTCACCACATAGCTTTCACCTGTCCCTGTAATAATGCCTTGATCCCATGGATGAATTTTTGTGGTTTTTTTAGGATCGAATTGAGCATCACCTGTTTCTGTTAAAACAACTTGCTTATTGTCTGTAGTGACAATGATGCTATCATTCAGTTGAATAGCGATGATGAATGTCATGCTTTGGTTAAAAATCATTGAATTATTAATCATTTATATTACGCTAAATTCAGGCTCAATTTTTTATAAATTTATAAGAAATAGGTAAATCTATGGCTGGTGGATCTCAGATCATCATTAATAAAGATGGGATAACTATTATTACCCCGACAAAGTTTGAGGCTAAAGCAGGGCAGCATTTATTTAAACAAGGAAGTAAAGTCAACTTTTCGTTACCTGAAATGCCAAATGTTGTGCTTCCATATAGTAATAAATTAGATGTATACAATTTATTTAAAACTGATGAACTAAATAATATTAGCGACTTAAAATATTCAGTCGTTAGAGAAAATGGACAGTTCCAAAAAGGAAATCTTGATGAATATGGAAGAACAGAACGGATAAAATCAAATCAATCGGAAAAAGTAAAAATTTTAGTTGGTGGCGATGAATGGCATTACTATATAAATACTTTTTCAGGAACGATGGATGATGAGATTTTAATTAAGTTTGTTGATCTCATTGGTGAACCTATTGCAAATTTAGAGTTCAAACTAAGTGATGAAAATAACAAGACTATTTTAATAAATAGAACAAATAAAGATGGTGAGGCTAAATTTCTATGCAATACAGTAGAATTTCCCTTACTTTCAGTTAAATATCTTACAAAAGATGAGTTCAAGCCTATTACTAGAATAGAAAATAATTTAGTAAGGGAAATTATTCTCATTAGTCCAAAAATTCTGAAAGAAATTGAGTTATTACAAGAATCTGAAGATCCTGGTGATTATTTAAGAAGTAATTATTCAGAAAAACTTTGATTAAGACATTGCGTTAAGGAAATTATGATATGGCTGATGAATCACAAAAGGTCAATAAAAATGGCAGACCAACGCTTGTTTTAAAAAGAGAGCATCTTGATAACGTTGTATCAGGAGTATCAACTGCATCTGATTGGGCTGGGTATGTAAAAGATACTGCAGATGTAATGAAAGCACAGAATTATAATATTAGATGGGGAGCTTTACATTCTAAAAATGTTCCCTTATTGAGTAAAGAGCGTTTAAAAAAAGCTACAGAATTTAAGGTGTATAGTAGAAAGTCTTCAGGTCATATCTTTAATGGAAATCAGCATACGAGTGTTCTGAATACAAAAAAAGCTGTAGAAAAAATTGATAAAATTGGTACTAAAGGTGGAATGGTATCAGATGGGGCAGAAATAATTTTAGCAATTCATGATGAGGATGCTGAAAAATTAGCAGAACAAACATCAAAGTTGGTGCTTTCAAAAGCTGGTGAAAAAGCTGGTGAAACATTAGCACTTGGAGTTGTTGGCAGATGCTCACAAAATGCTGTTCGTTCATTAGATCCGAGACAAGTTGGGGTTGGTTTAGCCCTCTGTGGTATCGCTGGCTTGTCAGTTAAGTACGGTATGAAGTCAGCTGGAGAAAATGCAGGTGAAGAAATTGGAAAAAGAGGTGAGGTAATAAAAGCGGCTGAAATATATATCAATGCTCAGAAGAAATTGAATGAAAATGCTGGGGAGGCAGAAAAGAAACGACGAGATAGAGAAATAGAAAAAGACCCTATGCTAGAATGGCAGATAAAATATTCTGACTAAGTGAATGAAAAATGAATGTAAAAAAAATAGCTTTTTTTTTAGTGTTTTTGAGTGTATTTAGTCTTAATGGTTGTACAAAGACTGTACCTCAGAAAGAAAAAAATCTTGTTCAATCAGAGTCTTTATATAAACAAGGTCAAAAATATTTTTTAGGTGATGGTGTAAAGCAAAACTTTCAAAAAGCTTTAGAATATTTTGAAAAAGCTGCAAATGAAGGTTCTGTAGTTGCTCAAAATGATTTAGCAGGTATGTACTTCAAAGGAATAGGTACACAAAAAAATGAAGCTAAAGCTTATTATTGGTTTAATGAAGCATCTAAATTAAATTCTTCTGAAGCTCAGTATAATTTAGGTGTAATGTATGACAATGGATATTATGTAGATAAAGATCGAACAAAAGCTTTAGATTATTATAACTTATCTGCAAAACAAGGATATGCTCGGGCTCAATTCAGCCTCGCTAATGCATATCTTGATGGAAATGGTATTGAAAAAGATATCAATAAAGCCATTAGTTTGTATACCGATGCGGCTAAACAGAATTTACCAGATGCTCAATACAATTTAGCCAACATATATGAAGAAGGAGCTATAGTTCCAAAAGATGAAAAAAAAGCGCTCGATCTTTATATACAAGCAGCAAACCAGAATTTTCCTATAGCTCAAAATAATTTGGGTTATATGTATGCGAATACCTATAATGATCTAGAAAAAGCAAAATATTGGTTTCAACGGGCATTTGAGAATGGTTATAAAGATGCTGGGGATGCACTAAAAAAAATAGAATCAATATCTAATTCTAAGTAGTGTAATTAGGCAAGTTAATATCAATATGATAACTAATATTAGTATGACTCCTTGCGCTTCAAACAAGATCAAAGCAATTAAAGATTTTCTAAATGTGAATTGATTTTCTTTGATTACAAACTTACTTTCATTACCTATGCTAGATATATAAACGGATAAAACTTTATCCGTATTATACTGGTGCCAGGCATTTTCTAATTTAACTTTTAGATCGTCACATGACTCTAATAACGTTATTCTATATATGCTTAAGACATTTTGAGCATTACGATAATAAATTTTGTTATGATATTTATACATGTATTCAACATTCATCTTAGCAGTTCTGTCTATACCTTTTCGCCAAGGTGAACTTGAGCAAGATATTTGTGTTTTTAAAATTTGAAATTTTTCAATTTTTTGCCATGTATTCAAATCTATACTTTTATTATCATATTTATTTGATTTTATTAAAGTAACTAAAATAA
>NZ_VPEO01000074.1:0-3492 GCF_013417155.1 Acinetobacter sp. YH16052
TGGTAGTTCAGAAAGTTTAGTAGCAAATAAATAGCGTTGCTTATCTGTCATCCTCGAAAACAGATCAGTTGTATTAAGATCTCTATTAGTTTCTATAGATCGAATAGTTGCTTTCTTTGGCTTAAAGCTAAAAGAAAATCCTGAGATTGAACGACCTTTTTTATGCTGTTCGTATTTAACAGTTATATCTGAAAATTCGTTGATTTGATCTACTGCAATATCTAAAACACGTCTCTTAAATGCTTCCATTCTGGTGTATTCGTTTACACCAATACCCAATTGGCTACGGAATTTATTTAATTCAAAAAGAGGGGTCTTCCCTATAGATTTCCACTGCATTAATAATTCGTACAGACGAACTGCATAGACGCTTTTAAATTCAGATGTTTTTCGTAGATGATAGCTTGTGAAATATTGTTCAAACCCATCTATTTTAGTGACATGTTCAATTACCACACGAGTTAGGGTAACTAAAATTCTTCCTTCACCTTTCCGATAATTAGCATCTTGAATCCAGCGACTTTTTGTTAAAGTTCCATCTTCATTGGTAATCGTGAATTGTCTCTTAAAAAGAGAATCTTCTGCTTCAATTAATGCTAAATAAGCTGCATCTGGAGAAACGTTAAATGCTTTAGCATATCTAAGAGCATCTAATTCTAAAGGTTCATCTGTTGATAATCCTTGTCCAGTCTCACGAGCATCTACAATTGCGAGCTGAAGTAAACGGGTTTCGCTTAAAGTAAGTGTCTGTAAAGCTTGTACAAGTTTATTAGATTTTACGACTAAGTCTGTCATGTCATTCTATTTAGCAACAATTTTATTGTGTTGCTATAACAACATAATAAATATTTGTTGTCAAATACCGAGGAAACGTTGCTATATAACCGAGGAAACGTTGCTATATAACCGAGGAAACGTTGCTATATAACCGAGGAAACGTTGCTATATAGATCATGAAGGCATTGCTGCTTAAGGCTTTCAGCATGTCTAAAAACATTTAAAAGCTTTAAAATAATTAAAAGCCCAGGGAAGGAAAAATTGCCCTTGGTTTTCGCTACGCTCAAACTCTATTGAACTTCGCTTTCGCTCAGTTCGTAGGGGCAATTTTTTAGTTAATTCTTTCTTGAATTCGAAAAACCAAAAGCAAGAATGGATTCGCTACGCTCATAGAGCTTTTTCACTCGCTTTCGCTCGATCTAAAATCTGATTTTTACATGTGATTTACGCTTTATTAGGCTCTACAGCCTAAAAAGCTGTTTTTCAGAAAGTCGAAGCGCGAATTTTAGTGGTTCGCTCGTAGACACTCGCTCTATAGATACCTTTTAGGTATTTAATTTGAGTTTTAAGGACATTACTTAGTTTATAAATTAAGGATTGATCTGGAGTGAAATGTAAAAGGGCTTATTTCGCATTTTTAGCCCTGATTACATTTTTGTATAGGAAACTATAGGGTTAAGCCAAAAACAGGCTGTAATCGCATTTTATGGCTTTATACGGTGCTTTTGGATGAGTACCTTGTGAAAATCTTTCCCATTGATTTTATAGGTTGGCAAATCTTCAAGCATACGCTGGAATAATTTTGTTTCTTCCTTGATATCTTCGGTGTTGTTTTGGATCTCTTTATAGATTGTGGTTTCTTTAATGGTTTTTTCCCAAATAATGCTCTGTAGGAGGGCATCTCTGAGTAGGGGAATATCACTGTGCTGGATCTGAAGATTGAGGTCTTTATAAAGCGATTGAACTACACCTCCTATCGCGTATTTGAGTTGGTTTTCTGCATTGCGTTTTTTCTGGGCTTCCGTCAGTTCCTTGTGACTTTTCTGCAAAATTTCACGTTTGTGTTCATTCTCCAGCCGGATTCGATTGTCTAGGGCTGCTTTTTCAATTTTCTGATAAGACTCTAGGGCGCGATCCAGGCGGAAAAAATTATCCTGATCCATTGCTTGATTGAGTAAGGTCAGAATTTCAATTTCGTTGGCCAAGAGGGGCTGCTGGTTTTTGTCCTTCAGTTTGATCTGTTCAATGAGTGCCTGTCTTGTTAGAAACTGGTTCTTCTCCCGGTCGACTGTTTTGAGCAGACTGAGTTGTTTGTCATTGAATCTGTCATTGGATTGCTGGAGTAGGGTTAAAGCCTGTTGCTGTTTTTTCTTGAGGAAGGGAAGTTTTTCCAGGAACTGCTGCAATGTCATGAGGTCATTTGAAGTGAGTATTTTCGCAGGTCTTCCACGAGCCGCCATCGCATTCTCCAGCATAAAATGGGTGAGGTTTTTGTGTTTTCAGTTTAGCATAGGCCGGCATGAGAAGAATTAAATAAAATGTGGGAACATTATATTTAATTCTTAAGCTCGTTTCCGTGTTTTTATTTTAGTATAATTTCTTCGAATTATACTGAAATAAAAACACTTCTCCTCGTGCTCCGCAGGCTCTGCGAGGCTCCGTGAATTTGAAGGTGGGACAATGTTCTATTGCAACCTGGAACACACAAGTAAAAAGGCCGTGAAAACCCGATCGGGGAAAGTCAAAAATGCTGCTACGGCCAAGAACCGGTTTCACTACATTACCCGGACTTCGCATTTTAAAAATTATAAAGAAAGTGCCTCAGAACAGATCGAATTTGTGAGATCCGGCAATATGCCAAATTTTGCTGAAGGAAAGCCGGCTGAGTTTTGGGGCGCTGCAGATATTTATGAACGTAGTAATGGCCGTACCTGTTCCAGTCTGGTGGTGGCCTTGCCGAAAGAGTTGAACCAGGCACAGCGGATTGAATTGGCCGAGGCATTCATTGCTGAGTTTGCAGACCGCTATCGCTATCCCTTTACCTGTGCCATTCATAATCATGTTGGATCGTTGGGTGGGCAAGAGCAACCGCATTTGCATTTTATGTATAGTGAACGGCATGTTGATGGCATCGACCGGACCGCAGAACAGTTTTTTAAGCGTTATAACCCAAAGGATCCACAGAAAGGTGGGGCGCAGAAGCTGACAGCTGATGTGTTAGGCATGGGAAAGGCGCAGTTACAGCTGTATCGGCAGAAAACTGAAGAGCTGATTAATGACAGTCTCATGCGTTATGCTCCGACCAAGATGGTGGAAATCAAGGGAATTCAGGTGGAAGTTCCTAGTTTGGTCAGCTGTTTATCCAACAAGGAATACAACAAGAAGCATGGCACACAGCTGAAGGATGTTCCTGTGATGAATAAGGCGGTCCGTTTTGCGCGTGAGAAAGAGCCGGAATTAGTGGCCGAACGGGAAAGAATGACTGCTGAAATTAACCGGTTACGTGCTGAAAATCATTATGAGTTGTATCGTTCATTTTACGAGGCTGAATTAAAAAATCGTCAAGAGATTGAAGAGTTGAGCACGCAAGCTGAAACACCACGGACACGGCAGCATTGGTATGCTCAAGAAAAATTATTGTTTTTACAACAGAAAATGCTGCAAGCTTTATTGAAAGATCATCAAATGACAGAACCTTTTAGGTTGATTCAGCAT
>NZ_VPEO01000075.1:0-3477 GCF_013417155.1 Acinetobacter sp. YH16052
ACTTATCACTACTGCCTCATCCGAATCTACTAACTTACATTCAGCTCCACAAGCAAGTGCTGAAACACCAGCAGCAAGCACACAGCAGGCACAAACAACTTTTGATGTAAAAATTGAAGTTCTTTCTACATGTTCTATCAATGCAACAGAGATTGATTTTGGTAAAGTAAATAGCGGTAGTGTTGCAAGTGACAAAACAGGAACCCTAAATGTAACTTGTACAAATCAGACACCCTACAGTGTAGGTCTGTCAGGTAGTGGTAAGATGACAAATGAAAAAGATGCATTATCAAGTATTGCTTATGAGTTATTCCAAGATAGCAATAAGCCATGGGATAACAATGACAATAAATATGCAAACAATGGTTCAGGTAACGTACAAGCAATCCCTGTAATTGCTAAAGTCGTTGGCTCAACAAATGTTCGTGCAGGCAACTATAAAGATACAGTTACAGCCACGGTAACATATTAATATTTGTTATCGTAAAGATATTCTTCATTTAAAGGATATCAATATGAGAAATCCGATACGTTGCTCTAATCTACTACGTAAGTACAGTTTAGTTTGTCTAGTAACGAGTATTTTTATGATACAGGCGCATGCTGCAAGCTTGCAGGTTGCGCCTATTTTATTAGAGTTTTCCCCTCAGGAAAAAGTTAAAGAGCTTTGGTTAACCAATACAGGAAGTGACGAAATTCGGGGCCAAGTCCGAGTAAATTATTGGACACAAAATAATAATCAAGATGTTATTACACCTACAAAAGATCTGATAGCAAGCCCCATGGTATTGACTATACCTGCTGGGCAAAGACAGTTAGTTCGCTTGATTCGTAGCGCAAATAACAATCTTTCATCTGAACAAGCCTATCGACTCATCGTCGATGAATTACCTAATCCAAAAACTGAAGAGAAAAGCGGGTTGCAGCTTTTGCTGAAATATTCGATCCCAGTTTTCTTTAAAACATCACATATAAATGCTGTAGATCAAGGCTTAACTTCTTTAAAAGGCATGACATTTAAATATACGGATCATCAATTACTAGTCATCAATAAAACTACAAGTTATAAGCGTTTTAGCCAGTTTGCTTATGTAGATTCTCAAGGTAAAAAGACACCAATTCAAATGGGACTGATGGGCTATGTTCTAAATGGTCAGAGTATGCAATGGCCTATCCCTAAACAACTGAATATTCAACCGACTGGAAAGTTTGTTGCTGTTGTGAACATGGATGTACGTGAACAAATACTTCAAGTAGCACATTGATGTATTCATCAATTTTGGAGTGGTTTTGTGAGTGTACAGATTAGTGATTTGCTATTTGCAGGAGCAATCATTGCAGTGGCACCCAATACACTTGCACAAGTCAGCGATCCAAAACTGATTCAAGATATGCAGCAAGATTTATATTTAGATGTCGAACTAAATCAATCAGCACAACCAGAAATAGGACATTTTTTACAACAAGATAAACAGCTTTATATAGATGTGACATCATTAGACAAACTCTCAATTCAAAGTAGTGCTCCTCAAGTCTTGGTTGACCAAACAAACTATATTTCTTTAGATGCTATTAACGGGCTAAGTTATCAATATGACAATCTAAACCAGAAAATCACCATACAAGTCCCTATTGAATTATTAAGTGCAAAAAACCAATATAGTTATCAAGCTAAATCTGTAGCAACGGTTAATCCCCAGCAAGAAAGACAAGGCTTACTTTTAAACTATACGGCTTTTGCACAACAAACTGATGATCATTTTTCATTTAATGGATGGAATGAACTTCGTTATTTTGGTCTATTCAATGGTGTACTGAGTATTTCAGGTAATTATCAATATCAAGATAATCAGTTTACTGATCGTCAAATTCTAGATACGTATTGGGAGAAAGACTTCCCAGAGCAAATGCTTCGTTTACGTTTGGGCGATGCGCAAAGTGATGCTTTAACGTGGACACGCTCTACTCGGATTAGTGGTCTAAGTTTGGCTAAAAATTTCGCATTACAGCCTTATACGGTTACAACCCCATTAATGAGTTTTAAAGGGCAGGTTGCACTCCCTTCACAGATTGACCTTATCATTAATGGAATCAAGCAATCATCACAGAATGTAGTGCCAGGGCAGTTTGATATTCAAACTACACCGAGTATTACAGGTGCTGGCAATGCACAAATGGTCATTACTGACATCAATGGCCAACAACAAGTCCAAAATTTTTCACTCTATCGCGCAAATCACTTACTGGCACGGGGTCTAAATGATTGGTCATTTAACCTTGGTTATCCTAAATTAAATTATGGCATATCTTCATTTGATTATGCTGATGATTTAGCATTAAGTGGTAGTTATCGTTATGGATTAAGCAATACATTGACTGTTGAGACCCATACTGAGTTGACTGAAAAGTTACAGCAAGTGGGGCTAGGTGGTGTTTACCAATTAGGGAGACAAGCTGGTCAATTCAATGTCTCTTATGCCCATAGTTATACACCTGAAAACACGGGACAGTTGCTTGGATTCGGTTATAGTTGGAACTCAGCATTGTTTAGCTTAAATTATAATGGATTACGTCAATATGGGCAGTTCAGTGATATCGCTAGTTTAAATGATGCTTCATATGCAACCCAATCCAATCAATTTTACATGGGCTTAAATACGAAGTTTGGTCAGTTAGGAGGGAGCTATATTCAACAAGAGTATAAGGATCAGTCCAGCAACGAATATGTTCTATTGAACTGGTCTTATATTTTCCCTCGACGAATGAATCTGAATTTAAGTTATAGCAGGGACTTACTAAATAAAGAAAATAGTTACTACCTGTCCTTTAATATTCCATGGGCGAAACGGAATTCAGCAACTATCACAGCTCAACGTAGTAATGATCAAAATCAACTTAGCCTGAACGTCTTACATTCTGTGGATCAAGACCAAGGTGGTTTCGGTTGGCAAGCAAGGGCCAATCATACTGAGTTATACTCACAATTTCAGGGGCAACTGGATTATTTAAGTCGTTATGGCTTGGCCCAACTTAACGTTCAACATACGACCTCAGACCAAAGTAATACCAGTATTTATGCTTCAGTGAATGGCGGGGTTGTACTATTGAAAGATGCTATCTTACCTAAACGCCTAAGCAGTGGTTCATTTGCTATCGTTTCAACAGATCAAATACCTGATGTGCCTGTACGACTAGAGAATCGTTTAATTGGTAAAACTAATAAAAAAGGTTATCTACTACTCGATTATTTGAACCCTTATCAGAATAATAGTATCGCTATAGATACGCTTGATTTGCCAATTAATCTAAAAATTGAAAAAACGCAACAAAATGCTGTACCACGCCAATCGAGTGGCGTTTTTGTACAATTCCCGATGTATCAAGTGAAATCTGTGCAACTTCAAGTAGTAGATTTACAGGGACAAAATGTGAACGTGGGAACTTCTGTATGGCGAGAAGAAACGATTCAGCAGGAAC
>NZ_VPEO01000076.1:0-3335 GCF_013417155.1 Acinetobacter sp. YH16052
ATCATCATTATGATGTGGGCTTCGATACTTGATCAAAGAGCGTTTAAAAAAGAACGTAACCGAAAAAAGGAACAGGATAAGACCTAATGGCGATTGCTCGTTTAAGTGTCAAAGTCGGTAAGGCAGGCAAAGCAGCACCGCATGCCGAATATATTGATCGGGATGAAGAAAAGAAGCTGAAACAGGAGCAGGCAGAAACCGACCTTGAACATAGTGCCTATGGAAATATGCCGAAATGGGCTGAACATAATCCGATTACCTTTTGGCAGGCAGCCGACCTTTACGAGCGCAAAAATGGCAGTACCTATCGAGAATATGAAATTGCCCTACCTAGAGAAATGAATGCCGAGCAACGCTTAGAACTGGTTGAGGACTTCATTCAGTCCGAGATCGGCTCAAAATATCCGTATCAATTTGCGATTCATAACCCTAAAGCAATGGACGGCAACGATCAGCCCCACGTCCACCTGATGTTTAATGAACGTCTGCAAGATGGAATCGAACGAGATCCGGAGCAATATTTCAAACGCTATAACAGCAAGAATCCTGAACGTGGCGGAGCTAAAAAAGACAATACCGGCAAGAGTTACCAGGAACGAAAAACTGATATTAAAGACCTACGCCAAAGATGGGCAGATTTATGCAACAGCCATTTAGAAAAACACCAAATTGACAGCCGTATTGATATGCGAAGCTATAAAGAGCAAGGCATAGACAAAGAACCTGAAAAAAAATTATTACCAAGCCAAGCCAAAGACCCTGAAATCAGGGAAGCCTTGCAACAGTCACGTACAGCCTACAAAGAGCTTGAGCGACTAGACTTAGGCGACCCGAAAAAAGACCTGAAAGAACTCAAAGACAGCCCAATTTCAGACAAAGAAATTAAACAGGGTATTGAGAGCTTTAAGGCTGATTTTGACAGCTTCAAACAACTTGCCTTACAGCAGTACAAAGAACAGCAGAAATTAGAACGAGAGCAACAGAAAACCATGAGTTATAAGGGGATGAGCCGATGACACCTGATGAAAAAAAGTTATATGCACTGATGGCAGTTGCAGAACAACAGCAGAACCTAGTCAATCAGGCTGTTAAAGAGCTTCAAATCACCGAAGAACGCATTCAAAAGGTCATAGCAGGGCAAACCCATAGTACCGTATCAAAATCGCTAAATACGGGCTTACAGGAGGGTACAGCGGAGCTTATTAAGACCGCCAAAGCACTTGGACATTTAAAAAACTCGATTGAATCAACCAGTGATCAATTTTCATGGAAAATCATCACTATCGTTTTAGGCATTTTCGCCATTCTTATGCTTGGCATCATTTGGCTGTTTAGTGTTTATATCAAACCTTTAGAAAATATCCCGCAGATCGAGAGCCTAAGACAGCAAGGCATTCAGTTTGATCTTGGAAGCTGTAAAGTCGATGGAGAATCTAAAACGTGTGTCCGAGTGATGAAAGAACAGTGCGGATATGGAAATGCTAAAGATTTTTGCGTGATAGACCCTAAATAACAAACATCTGAAAAAGAAAAAGCCCATTCAGTATTGAAACTCAATGGGCTTTCGCTTTATATTCAGCGGTACGCAGTTATTTGATGCGCTAACATCAAGTAACGAAGATCAGCAGAGCTACCAACTCGTGCAGATTTCACCACAAGGCTTGTACCTGAACTCTATTTTCACAATAAACAGTGTTTAGATCAAGACTCAAAATGATAAGTCTTCGTTAATACGTGTTTTTAATCATCAAATAAGCATCATAGATCGAGCTTTGCCTGCTTCTGCGTGTCCGTTTTACGGATTGGCATGCGTTGCATGTGGAGGGAATAAGTGTCACTGGTGCAACGTAGCGATAGTCGAAAGGCTAAACCGCTACAGGGGAATCTCACAAAAGCGGAGCGTTAAGAGTAGTTGTATAGGTTGGTTAAGTTGTATGTTGGGGAAACCCTCGCAGAGATACCGCCATACTTCGACAGGGAGCGTGTGGGGAGAGGTGCAAGACCTTTAGTCCTTGTCTGCATAGTTTGCAAAGCTATGTGCGGATACGACCGATATACGTGGCTCCGAAGCCAAAAGAATATGCGGTAAATCGGCAATACTTAAAGGATGCGTCATTTTTTTAAATGACCGCCTTTAGGGAGAGTATTGCCGAAACTCTCTCAACCGTTTCCAAAGCCAAAGCACGAAGTGCGACGCTTTGGGGGCGAGTTGAGAAGTTGAGAGCATTTGTTTTTTAGAGGGGGGTAAGAGGGCGGAATTATATTACACCCTCTTTTCTGCTTAGGCTATTTAAGTAGTAAAAGTATATCTTAATTAAATGCTTGTCTTAAAACTTCACCTTTTTCTGTAGAAGTTTGACTAGTCGTAGAGTTTTCATCATTTATGTCCAAAATATCTTTTCTTTTTTCGGGACCATAATATGAAATAAACTTACTTATAGATTTATCCCAAGCTAAATAACTGTTGTTATATTCAGATATAAAACGATATCCATCTTTTGATTTTTGAAGTCCTAAACCTTCACGACCTAACCAATAATTAAGTACATGATTGTATTTACCTGCCTCATTTTGAAAATAGATATCTATAAAGCCATCACTACTTCCAGTAAACATAGAGTAAGCACCTTCACAGGTAACTGCTGAAGATCGGATAATGTAATCTTTTAGTCCATCGCCATTAAAATCTACATTTACCAAAAATCCTTTATGGAAAGTGATTTTTGGATTTTTAATAGCCATTTCTTCATCTTCAGCTATACCTTGACATGCTTCAATATAATTAGTTTGGACTGCTTCTTTAATTTCTATAGGAAGCTTATTGAAAGGGATACTATTATTTTTTACAGGGATTTCTGCTAAAGAATTTGTACAAAAAATAGCGATGGATATGAAACCTATGAACTTTTTCATTAATAAACCTATTTATTTGAATTTTATAAAGATTAATAGGTATATCTGAAACCTTGTGCCATCATGCAATCTTGTATCATTTCAGCTTTTTCATTTTGATTTACTTTAGCTAAACCTACGTCATAGCGACATTTTGCTAAAGCATTATTAACATCGTGTGGAGTAATTCCTGCTTTTCTCCACATAGGTTGTGATGTACTACATGCAGAAAGTAAAAGTGTTGAAACAGCTAATGCCCCGATAATTGTTTTTTTCATAAAAAACTCTATAAAACTTAATAAAATAAGTTTTTGATTTTACCAAATAAATAAATTAAGTAATCAGTTAATTATTTTTTTTACGCTGATTTAAGGTTTCTTGTCCTAAATCCTTCCAAATTTGCCATTTCATATCATTTGGGTCTATTTCAGCAGTTTTTAGAA
>NZ_VPEO01000077.1:0-3280 GCF_013417155.1 Acinetobacter sp. YH16052
CAAACATCTCTTTAGGGTCATTAATGCGCTTACGGACAAGAGCTAACAATTCTTCATCTTCTTCTGAAAGCAAAGCTTTTTTGACAGGTAGTTTCCCAGTCGTAGCAACATACTCAAGAATACTAGTAAAGAAATCTGTAGGTGCAATACCTTGTTCTTTAAGGATGGAATAGGATTTTTCTTTAAGGGCTTCATCGACCCTGAAGTTAACAGTAGCCATCATATCTCCCAGTTATTTAATGTACTAGGAGTACTGTAATGCAAATTGCATTACAAGTCGACTTCGTATAACCGCCATTATGTTAAATATGAGCAATTTTGTACTAGATACTTTTAATTATATTGATAAGTTAGATTTTTTAATTTCTTAAAGGCACAACTTTGAAAACAATTGGTTTATTAGGCGGAATGAGTTGGGAATCTACAGATCTTTACTATCAACAAATCAATAAAATGGTTCAAATGAAGCTAGGAAAATTACATTCTGCTAAGGTTGTTCTTATCAGCGTTGATTTTGCTGAAATTGAAGAATTACAACATAAGGGACTCTGGGATGAAGCTGGATTTTATTTAAAAGATAGAGCTATTCAACTAGAAAAAGGAGGGGCCGATGGTATTGTACTTTGTACAAATACGATGCATAAAGTGGCTTCTTATATTGAGAATTCAACTACTATTCCATTTATTCATATTGCCGATGCAACAGCTACGGAAATTTTAAGTCAAAATATTAAAAAAATTGGTCTGCTTGGTACAGCTTTTACTATGGAACAAGATTTTTATAAAAACAGATTAGAAGAAAAAGGACTTGAAGTAATAACGCCAAATGAAACAAATAGAAAAGTTGTGCACGATATTATTTATAATGAATTATGTTTAGGGGTTATAAACAAAGAGTCTCAAAAGAAATATATCAATGTTGTCGAAGATTTAATATCTTCTGGAGCAGAAGGAGTTATCTTAGGGTGCACAGAGATTTGTATGCTTATTGGAGATATTAAATTTTCAGTCCCTCTCTTTGATACTACTTCTATACATGCAAAAGCAGCTGTAGATTTTGTCTTATCATAAAGTTTCTCTAAAATTAACATAATACACGTTATACGAAAGGCCCTATTTACGGGCCTTTTAATCATCTGATTAACATAAAATCTCTTATACGCAGTGGCGGCTAACGCCACTATACAAGGCAACAGACCATACACTTTTTTTAAAACTTGATCTTGGATCTTACTTTAGTCAGTAGCTGATCAAGCAAATTTTGATTTTTGGATAAGTCCAACAGTAAGCCATTTAATTTTGTTTGGATCTCTTTCGGATCAGTCACCTCACCACTCATAAGATTTTTCAACAAACCACCAATCTTGTTGAAATCCTCCTTTATGCTACGAATTTCCTGAAACGATTGAACATCTATCAAACTTTTGGGCTGATAGCTTAAACCCAAATCACGTGCATATTGAGAAACCGATAAATTAGCCTGAGCAGCATTTGCTTCAATCTGCTTTTTTTCTTCATCAGTTACGACCACTTTAATGATCTTTTGGCGTATCCGTTTTGGCTTTTTCTTTTCATTCATTTTCATCATTTCCATTGTCATTTGGCTATGCCAAAAGCTCCGCAGGACAAGATTCCACGTTGAGCTTGAAAAGCGAATAAGCAGGAGTAATGGGTGTCAAAATGCTAGCATGTTGACCAACATTACACATCTTGCCTGTTTCACCTTAATTAGGTTTCGCACTTAATCGCATATAATCGCACATAAAAGAGATTAAAAGCTTATAAAATTTTATAATCGCACTTAAAAGCATATAATTGCATATAAAAGCTCTTGATCGCATATAATTGCACTTAATCGCATATAATTGCACTTAATCGCATATAATTGCACTTAATCGCATAAAAATAGGAATGAGGAGATCTAAATGGTTACTCGACATGGAGCAAAAAGATTCATCACTGCGGCTTTGCCTGAAATAGAAAAACGGTTAAAAGCAGGCTACACCATCAAAGAAATACATGCAGATTTACCAGATCTCGCCAACAATATTTCTTACAGTGCGCTATTAAGAAATTTGCAGAAAATGGGCATCAGCGAAAAAATGCCGCACCAGGGAAAAACACAAAACATCAAAGTTTCCCAAAATGAGACCAAAGCTGGAAGAAATCAGCAAACCTCTTTTTCTTATGATCCACATACAACAGGAAAGGATCTTATTTAAAAAAATAATATGCCTTTAAAGGTGCTTTAATTGCGATTACAGCTCGATTAATAAAGAAAGGTACAGAACGAGTGTCTACGAGTGAAATCGCTGAAATTCGCGCTTAGATCCCCTGAAAAACTGCTTTTTAGGCTGTGAAGCCTAAATAAGCGTAAATCACATGCAGAAAATTGACCCTAGATCGAGCGAAGCGAGTAAAAAGCTCATGAGCGAAGCGAATTCCGAGCTGCTTTTGCTTTTTCTTAAAGTCACAACCCAATGAGCCAAAAAATTGCCCCAACGAATCGAGCGAAAGCGAGATTCAATAGAGTTTGAGCGTAGCGAAAACCAAGGGCAATTTTTCCTTGCCTGGGCTTTTAATTATTTTAAAGTTTTTAAATACTTTTAGACACGCTGAAAGCCTTTATTGGCAATACTTTCAAAGGCTATATGACACCGTTTACCTTGCAATATGACACCGTTTACCTTGCAATATGACACCGTTTACCTTGCAATATGACACCGTTTACCTTGCTTATAGCACTAAAATTAATTATTGTGTCATAGCATAATAAATAATACTGGTGCTTCATGAGAGAATTAGTTGTAAAAGACAATGCCTTAATTAATGCAAGCTATAACTTAGATTTAGTAGAACAACGTTTAATTTTATTGGCCATTGTTGAGGCAAGAGAAAGCGGGAAAGGTATTAATGCTAATGATCCCCTTGAAGTACATGCAGAAGGTTATATCAATCAATTTGGCGTACATCGCAATACGGCTTATCAAGCATTAAAAGATGCCTGTAATGATTTATTTGCAAGACAATTTAGCTATCAAAAAATAAATGAACGAGGGAATATTGAGAACTATAGATCCCGTTGGGTTAGTGAAATTGGATATGTAGATAATGAAGCAGTAGTTAAACTTATCTTTGCCCCTGCCATAGTTCCCTTAATT
This sequence comes from Acinetobacter sp. YH16052, assembly GCF_013417155.1. Classification (GTDB taxonomy): domain Bacteria; phylum Pseudomonadota; class Gammaproteobacteria; order Pseudomonadales; family Moraxellaceae; genus Acinetobacter. The sequence goes on from NZ_VPEO01000077.1 coordinate 3,162, forward strand.
ACACGCTTAGAAGAGCATTTCACTAAATACGAATTGCAACAAGTTAGTAATCTCAGCAGTGCTTATGCTGTTCGCTTATATGAATTATTAATTGCTTGGAGAAGTACTGGCTCTACTCC
>NZ_VPEO01000078.1:0-3263 GCF_013417155.1 Acinetobacter sp. YH16052
TTGTGACTTTAAAAAAAAGCAAAAGCAGCTCGGAATTCGCTTCGCTCATGAGCTTTTTACTCGCTTCGCTCGACATAAAGCCATCGTAATCAGTTCGCACCCATTCGGGATGCTCTGATTCTGAGTTCTTGATACACAGGGGAGCCTGTAATCAGGGAAAAACAGGTGAAAAAATTTAGATCCCTGTAGTTCGCTCGTAGACACTCGCTAAATGCTCTCATTTGCGATTTAAGAGTTTTTTCTTAACTCAACTATAAATCTACTGTGGTTTAGCAAAACATCGCTAAAAACCCTATTTTTTTGCGTTTAAACAGCATTCACCAAGGTCGGTAATCGTTGTTATTTTCATTTTCTGGTTTTTTAGGCTCATTTTTCTGCTGTTTTTCCAATTCTTGGCGTTTTAAAAATGCCAAATGTTCTCGTTCGTGTCTTTCTTGTTCATAGCGTTGTTCTTTTTGCTCTCGTTCTTTACGTAATTGCTCTCTAAATTCACTTTCTCTGCGATCATTTTCAATTCTTCGTTGGCGATCTACTTCCGCTTGGCGTACTTGCTGCATTCTTTCTTGTTCAATTTTGAGATCATCTGCCCGTTTTGCTTTAAGGAGGGGACTCATATCATCATTAAAATCATGTAGGGTATCGAATGAATGAACGTACTCTCGTTTTAGCTTCTGCCAAAACGTGGGTTTTATCGTTGGTCGTTCAATCCCATTATTTTCCAGTATCTCTGAGCATTGACCTAAGCGTTGGACGACATTCTCAATATCGTATTCTTTAGCAAGTTGTTCGACCTCGGTTGCGTATTCTCTCCAGTTCTCATTTTTTGCCTGTTCTACTGATTTTTCAGTCGCATAAAAATCAGGTTTTTTTATATCTCTGTAAGTATGATGGTAAGAGTCATAAAACAAATTATTGGTATGTAGGTAAAAATCGCTTTTGTTTTCTGCTAACCATCGTTTTGTCTTGGTGAGATTTGATTCAATCTGCTTTTGATTATCAGCAGCATTGCTTTGAATGGTGTAAAACTGATTGGCAAATTCTGCATAAATATCTTGGCACCGGATGAAGTCATCATATGCGTTGTCGATCTGTTGAACCTGTTGTTCTTGCAGGCGTTCTTCTTCTAGGTTGAGATTTACTAATTCTGCTAAAAGCTCTTTTTCTTCTGCTTCGGTTAACTGAAGTTCGTTTTCCAGCTGGGTAATCTGATCTTCTAATCGACTTGGAACAATAATTTCTTGATCAAGGCCCTTGATGATCTGTTGGTATTCTCGTGCAGCATCTAAATTTTTGGCTTTGATTGCATCATTTTCAAGTGCAATTCTTGGTAGCACAATTTCAGTGTTACGTTCTTCAAGCGGTCTTTTTTGTTCCTCGTCATATTGTCTGCGAAGTGCTGTAGCTTCATGCCCTTCATGATGAGTGGGTTCAAGAAAGTCTAAGCCCTGATCCTTGTAACTCCGGTGGTCGATGCGTTCGTCTAGTCCGGCATTTTCCAATACTGTGTTTACAACATTGGCAAAAGTTGCTCGGCTGTCCTTCAGGATCTCGGGACCATGGTCGTTGAAGATTCTTTGTTTCTTTCCTAATTCGCCTTTTTCATTGATGAGTCTGGTCGTGAACATCATGTGTACGTGATAGTTTTTATTATTGGTTTCATCGTTATGTTCATGTGGTGCATGGATGCAGGCATCGACAATAACATTGTGCTTGTTCACAAAGTCTCGGCAAAAGTCATCAACGATTTTTATGCGTTCTGCATCTGTTAATTCATGTGGTAAAGCACAGATATATTCTTTGGCGAGTCGTGCATTGGCTTTCATTGAGCCATTGGCATTGAATTCTTTTTTTTCTACTGTATTCCAAAGTGTTTGACGGTCTAAAAGTTTTGTATTGGTATGTTCTGGTGCATAAATATTTTTGTATTCAAGTCCCTTTTTTTTAGTGTAGTCCTGAGTCTTTCCAAAAGTCAGATCCTCTAATTTTTCACAGGCACGATAAGCAGCACAAGCAACGGCTGAACGTCCGTCACTTCGTGAGATGTTGCTTTCATTCAAATGAAAAATTGCCACTTTAAAAACCTAAATTTCTGCATACCGTGGTTTTGATTTTTGCAACTTTGAAAAAGTTGCTGACCATGCTAAAGCGAGGTCATGGGGTACAGGGGTTTCCCCTGTCGCAACGTCCACTTTTGAATGAAATGATAAAAGTGGGTAAGTGCGCCCTTCATTTCATTCCGGGAAAACTCCGCTTCGCTACGTTTGATATTGCTCGCTTTGTTTTTTGACTCTATGATGATGTTTGATTATTGATCATCACGGTTTAATACTATGTCAGATATTCAAGAAAAGAAAGATGCAGTTTTAAAGAAGCTCACTAAAGCACAGCAGAAGAAGTTATCTCTACAAGAGCAAATTGAGTATTTGAAAAAAGAACAAGAGCAGATCTTAGAACAGGCAAAACAGAAACAGAATGAGCTTAAACTTAAGCAGCAAAAACTTTTAAGTGAAGCCAAAGCTCAAGAACGGAAAAATGAAACTAGACGGAAAATTTTGCTTGGCGCTTGGGTTTTGAATAAATTTAAGAATGATGAATCTTTTAAACATCAATGGGCTGATTTTGAGCAGTTTTTAAGTGCGGAAAGTAAGACAGAAGAAAATAGACAGAAAGATAAAGAGCTTTTTAATGATCTTTTTAAGGGATAAGTTCTAAATTTCATATAAGAGATTTTATGTTAAATAAAGGTTAACTACTATGAAATGCTAATGTTTGTATTACAGGAGAGGTAGCTCAATTTGTTTGAACAACTAAAAGCTTATTTAAAGTTGAAATTGGCGTAAAATATATAAAACACTCACTTTGTTGAACTGGTATTTTAAGAATGCGAGATGGTATTTACTTCCTTGAATTTCAAGATAATTTTAATGATTTTGGTAATGGAGTTTTTGTAGTACAAAATAATATAATAAATGGTGGAAACTATGCATTTTCCTTTCAAGGTGAAATCATTAATCAAAAATCGAAAGTTATTATAAAACAACATGATAATAGTATAGAAAAAGCTATAAATGAAACTTTAAATGTATCTATTAAAAAGACGAATTATGATTATGAATTATTAGGGAGTATTACTAATAGACCTAATTTAGTCGTTTATATAAAAGCAAAATTTATAGGTGACTTATTTCTAAAATTAACATAATACACGTTATGCGAAGTCAAAAATGGGAGCTCTAAGCTCCCATTTTTAGTCTTTAATGCGC
>NZ_VPEO01000079.1:0-3199 GCF_013417155.1 Acinetobacter sp. YH16052
AGCGGATATTTTTTTAGTACAGCCATATCTGCTCTACGTTCATCAATTTCGTCTTTGCTTGGTATGTATAAAAAGATAGCCAAAATGAACACCATCATCACAGCAACAAACGTGCTGGCAAAAATAATGATAAGTTTTAAGTTGAGCCTGTGTGTAGCTTCGTTTAATGCCTGAATACTGTTGTTTAATGCGCCTGTATGCTTCTTATTTGCGTTTTCTAGCGATTTTTCAGCCTTGTCTAGTATTCCACTAGCGACATGGTTGTAAAACTGCTCTAATCGCTTGTTATCGTCTGCTATGGCTTCTCTATATTCCTTCATGGATGCCAGTAAAATATATAATTGGTCATCTAAATCATTTTGGTTGCTCATAACGACATTCCGCCTCTACTTAGTTTTTGAGATGCCTTGCGGAGTGCTTGCTCGGCTCGTTGTTTATCTAATTCTTGCTGTCGCTTCATTTCCGATTGGCGTTCCAGTTCTAGGCGTTTGGTTTCTTGGTTCTTCTGCCATTGATCAAAACCTTGATCGACACGGCTTAAACCACGCTGTAAAACGCTCTCTTTTTGCTGTTTCTGTTGGTGAAGCTGTTGGCTATTTTGCTGTTTGACGTTGTCATTAAAACGGCTGATTTCAGTGTCTATGCCTTGTCTGCGTAATTGAGTGACTTTGGTGCCTTCATGGATGGTGGCTTGTAGTCCGTTGTTCTGATCGGCATAGCTACGATGGTCTATTTTTTCTCGGTAGCCTGCACGTTCCAATGCTTTATTGGCTAAGTCTGCCCATGTTTCTCGAATTTGCTTAATGTCTTCTTGGGTTGTCCCTATACCAAGGCTTTTTCGTTTGGCGTTGCTGAGTTCAATATCGGTTTTGGTGGTCAGAGTGATTTTATTGTCTGCGTCTAATTCGGCTTTTCGGGTGGTGAGCATGATATGGGCGTGATGGTTTTTATCATTTCCGCCTTTACTCGGTTTATGGATGGCTAAATCTGCGATCACCTCATAGCGATCAACTAAGGACCTGGCAAAGTCTTTTGCTAAGTCCTTACGTTGATCAGCGTCTAATTCATCGGGTAGGGCAATCACCCATTCTCTAGCGGTTCGGGCATCTTTGCGGTTCTCGGTTTTTTCTGCCAAGTTCCAAAGTTCGCCACGGTCAATTTCAATATCTAAATTAGAGATAATTTCAGAATGGGCTACACCGTCTTTTCTCGTAAAGTCATGGGTCAGCCCTGTGCGTTCATCTTCTAGTTTTTCACCTGCGCGATAGGCACTTGATGCAACCGCAGTTCGTCCTGAACTTCGGTTAACCGTTTTAGTGGAACAATGATAGATTGCCATGCAGTCGCCTTGAGATGCTTTTGCTTTTAAAAAATTGCGTAGCAGTTTTTTGGGGTTAAGGGGTATCCCCTTACGCAAACTTTGACTTGGATGAAATCCAAGTCGTAAGTGCGCATTTCATGAAAAACACGATAGCATATAGCCCGCTTGAATTTCAATTCATAGGGTTTTATGCTTGAGTGGTTTTCTATATCCCGAAATTAACCGTTATGACAAAATCTGCTGAAAATATCGAAAAGAAAATTGAAGCCCAATTAGAAAAGTTGAAACAGTTAAAAGCTCAAAAACAGGCTATTGATGCAAGAGAAAAAACCAAGCAAAAGGAACAAGAAAGAAAGGACGATACAAGACGTAAAATTTTGCTCGGTTCTTACTTAATTAAAAAGATGCAATCTAATGAAGCCAATAAAGAAAAAATACTCGCTGAACTCAACGAATATTTAACAGAAAATAGAGATCGACAGCTTTTTGATTTGCCCGACATTGAAGCCTAATTTTTCTTAGCTGTTTGGTTATTCTGTTCGGCTTGATACTCGGGAATGAGCGTGTTTAAAACCTTTTGAATATTGTCTTTGTCCTCTATCTGCAAATGATCCCGATAGTAAATTAAGTCCTGTATTTTGCTTTCCATCTGCATTTTTTCGGTGGGTTTGGCATTTTTGGATAGTCGGGATAATAGGAAGATATAACCGCATATATTTTCCCTCGCAATTTCATAATTTACGATGTCGAGGTATTCAACGGTCACATGCTTTAGATCGGTTGATAGGTTATTTAATTTAATCATGGCTGAAATCCTGATTTTTCTAAAATTGGATAAAGCTCTCTGAATTTTTCAGGCTCTAAAAGCATATCAGCGATACGAATAGCAAATTGTTGGTAGCTTTCTGTACCTTGTGAATATTTCCCCATTTCAGGCATTTCTGACATTTTATTCGCAAATAAATGGCGTTGTGCATCGGTCATTTTTATAAAAAAATCAGGCGTGTTTGGATCTCTTTTTGCTTCAACTTTTGGCTGTTGTTTTTGCTTAAATTTGAAAGAAAAACCTGAAATGATCCGTCCTTTTTTATGCTGTTCATACGTTACAGTAATATCAGTATGCTCATTAATTTGTTTAATTGATGGTTCAAGCACACGCTTTTTAAAGTCACTCATGGCGGTGTATTCACTATCAACAAGACCTAATCTGTTTCTAAACTCACTAAGTTCTAGTTGTGGAACTTTTCCAACTTCACGCCAAGCAATCAGCAATTCATAAAGCCTAGTGGCGTATTTACTGGTTAGGTGAGCAACTTGTTTAGCTTCATATTTTGTAAAGTGTTCTTCCAATCGTGTGATTAAAGGCACTACATCAGGAGCAAAAGTAATTTCTAACAATGCTAGGTCATCTACATAAAATATACGGCTTACCCAGCGAGATCGAACAATGCCGACTTTGCCTGTTTTTTTATATTCGGCTGTATAACTAAATTGACGATTAAACAGATTATTTACAGCTTCTCTCAAAGCTTTATATGACGCATCGGCAGATACATTGAATAGCTTGGCGTAGTCACTAGCATGTATTTCCAGTTTACTATCCGCAGTGATTCCTTGTCCCGATTCTCTAGCATTAATGATAGCTAGCATGATCAAACGTTGTTCCGTTAGCTCTAGGTTGTAACTGGCATTTATTAGAGCATTATCTTTCACGACTAAACTATTTTTCATAAGAAGAACTTATTATTATCTAATTAAAGGACAATGTAATCTAATATCTTTTTAAGGTCAATATTTATAATGTCTTTTAATTAAGAGCAAATGTCCGTTTATACAAGAGCAAATGTCCGTTTATACAAGAGCAAATGTCCGTTTATA
>NZ_VPEO01000080.1:0-3141 GCF_013417155.1 Acinetobacter sp. YH16052
AAGCTTGCTGTTGCTTCTGCAATTGCGATTGTTGTTGCAGTAACTGTTGCTGTTGTTCTTCGATGATTCTCAATAATTGTGTTTCTAATTCCGTCATCGTTTAGTACCCCATTGGAATCATGTAACCGTTCTGCCATTCCCCTGCATTCTTGTTGATCTGAATACAGAGACGTTGTGCTTTGCTGTCTGGTCGCTTGCATGTGCTGATCGTCAAACTGCCTCCCGATCGGTTCAAATGATCGACCCTCATTTGCTTCTCGTTGATCACTGTATTTAGCGTCTGCATCTCGCTGTACTTGTTTTTGGTGACGAGACCAAGCGAGAAAATTGCTATAAGCAAAATAACTACTACTGAAATCAGTCCCATATTCAAAATGGTAAGTTTTTTCTGTACCGCTTGATTCTGGGCTTGTTGTTCTTGGCTCTGTATTTGCTCGTTTAATTTCGTTAAATGGCTCAATTTCGATTGCAGTAAGGTTTGATACTGGCTCAATTCCTTCTCGACCGTCTGGGCGTTGTTTTGAATGCTCTGGGCTATTTTCTCGTCCGACTGTTGGATAGCGGTCGCTGTGATATTGGCTCTTGTGTTCAAGCTGTCTCTGATAGTCTGTGACGTTTGCTCGATACCGCTCAGAAGTTGTTCCTCTGTATTCTTCAATTCGTTGTTGTACTTCTTGTCGATATTCGCCAGTAGCTCTAAAGCTTTGCTCATAAATCTCGCCCTCTAAACGGATAGGACGTTTTGCGCCCTCATACGGGTTTTCAATGGATATGGAATTTTTTACTTGTCGGGTGACATTGATTTGATTCGATTCAAGCCATTGCACCAATTCTTGCCGATCGGCAACTTCACCATTGGCAACCGCTCGGTAAACACGTTGATGTAACTGCTCTTTAAAATCCTTAATATCTTTGGGTAGATTCTTTTTATTTAAAAATAGCTGTCGATGTTCAGGATCATCGGGGTCATACAGTGAATGTTCGGTATTGGTGATCTGCTTAAATAGATCGACTCGATCTAAATCGACTGGCGCATAGAATGGCTGTAGGCGTTTGCCTGTTGAAAGCTCAACATTGGGAATCACAAAATTAAGCTCAAGCCTTGTCTCACCTGTGTCCTGATTAATTTTGTCTTGGTGCTGTACCCATAAAATTTGATACTGGTCTTTATCTAGTCCTGGAAATAAACATTCCTCAAAATTTTGCATTATTTTCTGTTTATCCTGGTCAGATAAATCATGCTCATAAAAGGACAAACAACCACTGGTATATTTTTTTGCAAAAGGACTGCTATCAATCAATTGTGCTGTCAGTTCTACATCACCACTAAGCACCTGTGCGTGTTCACGCTCTCGATCTTCACCCAATAAATAATCAAGACAACCTTTTGACAAACCTGAACCATGTCGAAAAAAATCAACGATCATCTGGACGTAACTCCCGAAGCTGTTGATCAATTGAAATCAATAAATGAAGTAACTTCACTTTGTCAAAAGTACCTACCCCTGCAATATCGGTATTCACGGCTTTGGCAATCTGATTCACATTATTACCAATTCGACCAAGTTCTAAAATTAACACTCGCTCTGTCTTGCTATACGAAGATTCAACAACCTTTGTTACTTTAATTTTTTGGTCATCATCTGCTTTGGAATTATGAATTTTAGTCGCTTTCTCTACTGCTGCTTGTCTAAGTAACTTTGCAATCGAACCATAAGGATTATTTGAATCAAGCAATTGATATTCTGATTCAGAAAGTCTGACTTTAAAGGTTCTCTCTCGAACAGCTTTACCTTGCTTATTCTCTTGTTGTTCATGTCCTGACATTTCAATCTACCCTGCTTTGGCTTTTGTAAGCTTTAAATTGGAAAATCTTTGATTTTTCTTTTTAAAGCTTTTCGGGGGTATCGGGGGTGAAGCCCCTGATCAAGGTCACAGACTATCACTGTTTAACAAAGTTAAATAGGGGTAGCTGTGTATCCTTGCTTATTTAAAAATGGACAAAGTTGTTATATGAAAATTAAATCAATTGACGCGGTATATAAACTCTAGGAAGTATTGGCATGAATCTTGTAAAAACAAATGCGCTCAACTCTTTCTCACCGTCCCCACATCCCTCGCTTTGCTCGGGCTGATGGTGAACGTTGAGAGAGTTTCGGCAATACTTTCCCTAAGAGGCTTTGATTTAAAAAAATCAAATATCCTCTTAAGTATTGCCGATTAACCTGTAATTGGGCTGACGGAGCCACGCATCGGTCGTATCCGCACATGGTTTTGCTGACCATGCAGACAAGGACTAAAGGTTTTGCACCTTCTCCCACACGCTCCCTGTCGAAGTATGGCGATATCTCTGCGAGGATTCCTCCAACATGCAACTTCACCGACCTATACAACTACTTCCAACGCTCCGCCTATGTGAGATCCCCTGTAAGCGGTTTAGCCTTTCGACTATCGCTACGATGCACCAGTGACACTTATCCCTCCACATGCACCGCATATCTTCCTTTAAAAAAGGGCGCACAGAAGTAGATAAAGCTCGACCGTTAGGTGCTTATTTGATGATTTAAACTACTGAATTAACGAAGGACTTCAAATTGAGGCTTGTCAAACTAGTTCTTTTCTTTAAAATAGGAACTGGTACTAGCCGTAAGGTGAATATCAGTATGAGTTGGTAGCTCTGCCGATCTTTCGTTAATTGATGTTGGTAGCATCAAATAACTGTACCCACAGAATATAAAGCGAAAGTCCAATAAGTTTCAAGACTTATTGGACTTTTTCTTTTTTATAAAGATAATTTTAAAAATTATTTATAAGCCAAATAGTTGAGACTTAAATTGGGAATTCTCGTTAATGACAATAAAGTTGTTACTTTCACCTCAGAAACAGAACAACTAGTAAATACGTCATTAGATGCTAACCCTAATCATCACAAACTTAATGACTTAATTGTGCATAGTGTCTTTAAACGTTTGTATAGTCGTCAGGGGGGTGATGGGAATCCTTTAATTTACGCCCTAAAAGGACAAAAAGGATTCTCAATATCTCTTAAAGAGTGTGGAAAATTCAACCCCAATATCTCTAAAATTCTCCATAGCTTAATGCATGAAAAAGATTATGAAGTAAGCCTTACAATGCCATCAT
>NZ_VPEO01000081.1:0-3040 GCF_013417155.1 Acinetobacter sp. YH16052
CCGTTTAAAATCGAAAGGGAGCTTGTAATCAGAGAAAAGGCGAGGGCGAAATTTTGATGATGCTCAATCGCTCGTAGACACTCGCTCGGTTCTTATTATCTAGGTTTTAATTATTTACTGGAGCTAACCAAAGTTGTGAAACATTGCTTAAATAATAGGCGTGGAACGTGAAAAATCCATAAAAAAGCCCAATCGGGTGTGATTGGGCTATAAACTAGAAACTACAGCATTGATTTCTATAGAAAATTATAACACATTTCGTATAAGGTGTATTATGTTAATTTTAGATTTACTAAAACTATTTTTTGAGAACTAGGCTGTTATGGGAACTGTAAAGCTCAAATCTTCTGATGAAGTTTTTCAATTAAAAATTAGTCTGCTAGGTAGTGATCCTGAAATCTGGAGAACTATTCAAATTTCATCGGCAGCTACTTTATCTAGGCTCCATAAGGCAATTCAATCTGCTTTTGATTGGGAAGATAGCCATTTACATGAATTCACGACTATTAAGCATGAAAAGATCAATAAAAGACAAAAATTGAAAGAAGTTCTACGTGTAGGTAAAAAAATTATATATACATATGATTTTGGCGATTGTTGGGAACATTTGATTACTGTAGAAAGCAGACAATCTCCTGATTTAAATAAAAAATATCCATGTTGTATAGATGGTCAAAATCATGCTCCATTTGAAGATATTGGAGGAATTTTTGGATATCTTGATATTTTAGATGCATTACAAGACCCCAAACATCCAAGATATGACGATTACATGCAAATTATCGAGGATGAAATAGGAGAGATAGAGTTTGATCCGACCTACTTTAATTCACATGATATTAAGTTTTAAACCTGATTTAACATAAGGGCTGTTATACGAAATTGCAACTAAATATAGTTGCAATTATTATTTAAAAGTAACTATACTTAGTTGCAATAGCAGTAGGGCTGAAGTATGGATAAAACGGAAAAGTTATTGGAAAAACTTGGAAATTCAAAAAATACATTTCCATATAAAGATTTAGTCGTTTTACTAAGCCAACTCGGTTATGAAAAGTTTGAAATGGCAGGCTCTCGTGTTCGATTTTTTAATGAAAAAACTGAACATATGATTTTACTGCATAGACCACACCCTGAAAATGAAATCAAAGGTGGGGCATTGAAAGCTGTAAAACAGGCACTCAAGCAGGAGGGATTTTTATGAGCTATTTAAAATACAAAGGTTATCTCGGAACAATTGAGCCTGATCTTGAAACAGGTGAGTTATTTGGAAAACTTGCTTTTATTCGTGATCTTATTACCTATGAAGCCGAAACATTAAAAGCCCTTGAGAAAGCTTTTCAGGAATCTGTAGACGGCTATTTAGAATCATGTGCTGAACTAGGAAAATCTCCTGATCAACCATTCAAAGGCACTTTTAATGTCCGTATTAGCCCTGAATTACACCGTAAGGCGGTTTTAGCATCAAGTAATTCTCTAAATGCCTTTGTCAGTGATGCGATTCAAGAAAAGTTAATGCGTTTAGGTGCTTAATTCATTGAAATTGACATAAAAATAGGAAAGGAAGCATACCGCTTCCTTTTTTAATTTCGCATAATAAGAATTATGTTAATTTTAGAAAAAATTAAGAAACACCTAACATTTGTCCTTCTATGGGACTAAATGATGTAGAAGTTAAAAAATCAGAAGCATCTTATATAGGACTTACGCATTGACGGATTCAAAAAAGTATTAAAATACTTTATAAAGTATCTGTGATCAGACGAATTAAACATGCTTCTACAGCAACTTGTACATTACCCATTTATATGGGCTTTCTCATGACAGAACCGAACTCTATTAGCTGCACACAACTTGCCGAGACTTATAATATCTCGCATGATAGTGTAAATCGCTTTCTAGAGCGTGAAGACTACACACCTCACGACCTATATCAAGAATCAATTCAACATATTGATAATAATAAACTTATAGTCAGTATTGATGATACTGTTTTAGATAAACCATATAGTCAACATATGGACTTGGTTAGCTATTTTTGGTCAGGCAAACACCACCGATCCGTCAAGGGTATTAATCTCATTACCTTGTATGCGACAGATCAAAATGGTCAAAATATTCCAATTAATTTCCGAATTTATGACAAATCTGAAAGTAAAACCAAGAATGATTACTTTATGGATATGTTAAGTGAAGTACTCAGTTGGGGTGCAAAGATTCAATTTATTACAGGTGATAGTTGGTATTCATCGACTGGAAATCTAAAAACCATAAGAAAATATGGTATTCGATTTATGTTTGGTATCGACTGTAACCGTAAGGTTTCCCCAGAAAAAGGACAATGGTTTCAACTGCGCTTATTGCCAGATTTCCATCAGGGTCAAGTGATCTGGCTCAAAGATTTTGGCTTTGTACAATTATTTAAGACTCAGTTAAAAGAACAGCAGAGGTTTTATATTGTGCATCAAGATGAAGATGATTTATTGTCCTTTGAGGGTTTTCATGAATTACATTCAAGTCATTGGAAAATAGAGCAATATCACCGGGTGATTAAACAGGTTTGTCATATTGAAAAGTTTCAAGTAAGACGATCTAAACTGATTTTGAATCATATTTTTTCAGCCTTGATGGCCTACGTTGAGATACAAAAGAACCAGTTTGAGCGGATCTTTGAAAATGTATATCGTTGGCAGAAGAAATTATTTAGACCAGTTATCAAAAACTTCATTGATGACTTTATTCTCGATAAAAATCATCTGCTACCACAGAGAATCTATAAATAATAGTGCGTAAGTCCTATTATAGATAAAATATTGTCAATCTTCATAATATTTTGGCTTCGGATCTAGGCATATCGTTTGAGTATTAGAAGCCATTTAAGGCTGTTTTATCTATTCTTTATTCCACTTTTTAAGTGAAATGAGATAGTGTTCGACATGTTTTAAATAGTCATATTTTTTCTTATTAGAACCATAGACTTGAGCTTCTTCTTTTTTTAAAAACTCACAAAAATTTCTAGTCCGTTCTAACAATTCATCTC
>NZ_VPEO01000082.1:0-3017 GCF_013417155.1 Acinetobacter sp. YH16052
GTAAAAGAATTAGATTAATAAAATACTCAAAAGAAAAATAGTAAAAGGGAACTTACAGAAAATAAGTTACCGGCTCTTAAAATTATATTTAAACAAAGAAGCCCAACTAAATGATTGGGCTTCCTCATATCTAACTTTACCTTATGATTTTCATCAGTGTACTGCAAGAATTTAGACTACTTGTTGACTTGAACACCTTTAAAAATCAATTTCTCTTTTTTTTGTGTTTCTATAAGCAGTTGTGCCTGCCCCTTACGAGATTGAAGATATAATGTGGGAGCATTCACCAGAATATCTATCATCGTACTTTCACGTAAGTTGATATCATCAGGACAGCCCATCATTGTGGCAACAATTGGTTGTTCAGCATATAAATGATTGCCCTTAAAATGAATACCAATCGAATTTATATTACAAAACAAATTCCCAATATACAGCATCTTTTCTGCAAATTTTAGCGTGATAGGTTGGTCAGGTTTTGAAGCCAGAAATAATGAATCTATACGTTCACTATTAGCATTTGTTGCCTCGATTAATTCCCAAGAAAATTGCGCCAAGGTCTGCTCACTAAAGGACATCACTTGTAATTCTTGTATCTTGGACTGATCGGCTGATGAAGGCTTATGACAAGCGCTCAAAAGTCCAACGACGAACATCAGTATAAATATTCTAGTCATCGTTATTGTCCGTATAATAATGAGTAACCCTCTTTATAGAGTTCATCAGTAGAATAATCGCTTTTGATGATCTTTAATTTTATTTATTCTCATGATTTTTCCTTGATCTAATTAAATTTTCAAAAAATACATCTACTTTGTGGTGCTATAGCTAAATTCTAAAGGCTATAGAATGTAAATATTTCTGTAAAACACCATTTTATAAAGTTTTGTACTGCTAACTTAAGTAATTAGCTATATTTGCTTATACAACATCAAGTATTAGTATAAATTTTATTTAAATAATATCGAGCTATTTTGAAATTTTTGTGACTATTTTTTTACACTTTTAGGGCACTCATCTTTCTAGGATAAATGTATTAATTATTAAAGAATGGTTATAGATTAAGTGAATCATTTCTAAGAGATTCTAAAATTAACATAATACCAATTATACGAAATGCTCTAAATTATTTGTTTTAATTCAATAGTTTATTTCGTATTGAAAAGCCCAACTCAGCTGAGTTGGGCTTTTTTGTGGATTTTTCATGTTCCACGCTTAATAAGTGAACAATGTTCCACGATCTTGATTAGGTCAATTGAATAATCAGGATGCCTGGTCTTTTTCTTTTTGGCGTTCATTCAGCTCTTTTTTCAGTGCCTTTTTATCTTGGTACGATGCAATCAGCATGATCGGGATCAGCAGCGGGGCCACAATAATTCCCAGGGCAATGTCTTTCAGTTTCGGCATGATCTCTCTCCCTTAGTCATTATCAAAAACAGCATTCAGCACACGGCCAAATAAGCCACGTTTTTTGTGTTGTGGCACTGCCACATTTTGCAACGTGGCATGCTGTAGCGTTTGGGTGTGGTATGCCGTAGTTTCTTGCTGTGGCACTGCCACATTTTCTGCAATATTTAATTCATTATTCTTTTTATTATCATTGTCTTGTTGTGTTGTCGCATGCTGTGGCATGTCGGTGTCGCATGCCGTAGCATCTTGTTGTGGTGCTGCTGTGGCAGGTGCAACACTTTTCAGCTCAATGAGTGTTTGCATACGGTCAATTTGTTGCATTAACCGTTCTTCACGTTCTTGGTATTTTTTGACTTCATTTTCTAAATGGGCAATAAGTTTTTTTGTAGATTCATCACCTTCTTGCTTAGATGATTCAATTTTTTGAGATGTTTGCTCAGGTTCTCCAAAGCATCGGATGACTTCTGCTAGATCGAATTGTCCATCATTGGAGCGTGATAAACGTCCGTTACGTACAGCTCTGTAAATGGTTGATCTATCCACATGGAATTTTTTAGATACTTCACTTAGTGATAACTTAGCCATTTACGGTGTCCTTTTTATTTGATGGCATATATCCCACTTTTTTTAGGTATGGGTATAGTTCTTTTATTCGGTCAGGGTCTTGCAGCATCTCAGCAATACGAATAGCAAATTGCGGATAGCTTTCAGTTCCCTGGGAATAACGACCCATTTCAGGAAGTTCGGAAAGTTTATTTGCAAACATATGCCGTTGAGCATCGGTCATCTTTGAAGAAAGACCCAAAGTATCCGGATCTCTTTCTATTGATGGGCTGTCCTTCTTTTTCTGTTTAAAGTTAAAAGAAAATCCTGAAATTGATCGACCTCTTTTGTGTTGTTCATACTTCACTGTGATATCTGTATGTTCGTTAATTTGTTTAATAGCGAGCTCAAGTACACTAGTTTTAAAGCGTTCCATACGCTTGTACTCAGTATCGAGTACGCCAATTCTTTGACGGAAATCACTTAGCTCTATAATTGGAGTAGAGCCCGTACTTCTCCAAGCAATTAATAACTCATATAAACGAACAGCATAAGCACTACTGAGATTACTAACTTGCTGCAATTCGTATTTAGTAAAATGCTCTTCTAAGCGCGTAATTAATGGAACTATGGCAGGGGCAAAAATAAGCTTAACCACTGCTTCATTATCTACATATCCAATTTCACTAACCCAACGGGATCTATAGTTCTCAATATTCCCTCTTTCATTTATTTTTTGATAGCTGAATTGTCTTGCAAACAAATCATTACAGGCATCTTTTAATGCCTGATAAGCGGTATTGCGATGTACGCCAAATTGATTGATATAGCTTTCTGCATGGACAGTTAAGGGATCATTAGCATTAATCCCTTTCCCACTTTCTCTTGCCTCAACAATAGCTAATAAAATTAAACGTTGTTCTACTAAATCTAAGTTATAACTTGCATTAATTAAGGCATTGTCTTTTACAACTAACTCTCTCATGAAGCACCAGTATTATTTATTATGCTATGACACCTTAATTAATTTTAGTGCTATAAGCAAGGTAAACGGTGTCATATTG
>NZ_VPEO01000083.1:0-2943 GCF_013417155.1 Acinetobacter sp. YH16052
ATTTTGTAGAATTACCTAAGAAATTAAGCAAAAAACAGGAAGTTTCAGGACTTGGACGTAACTGCACACTGTTCGATACCGTGCGTAAATGGGCATATACGGCTGTTAGAGCGCATAGAGGGGGTATTTACAACACTTGGCTAGAGGAAGTCACCAAACAGTGTTTAAGCGTAAATGAGGCGTTTTTAGAAGCATTACCCTATTCAGAAATCAAAGCTACAGCTAAGAGTATCGCCACATATTGTTGGAAAAAGGATGCCTACTGCTATCAAGAGTTTATTGATCGTCAAAGCCGAAAAGGAAAGCTAGGTGGTCTAAAGGGGGGGAAAATTAGATCGGATAATTATGCTTCTAAAAGAGTTAAGGCTTTAGCAATGATGAAAGAGGGTATGACTCAAAAGCAGATAGCAACTGAATTAATGGTTACTGATAGAACAATTAGGAACTGGATAAAAAATGATGTTTGATAGCTTATTTAGAAAAAAATCAGATAAATTGATAAAAGAATGAGTGTATACGCTACTATATTACTTCGTTAAATCGTAAGACAAATAACTATGAAAAACATTCTATTAGCAAGTATTACTCTTTTTATCGTTGGTTGTAGTGCTGAATCTGAAACTCAACTAATGGGTGGAAAATTTAGCTCCATGTCACAATGTCTTGAGACGATTAAAAATAGATCAGGCCAGACTCTTAGACCGATGACAGATACACCGGAGAAAGTTACTGGATATCTTGGAGATACGAACCTCAATTTCTACTGTGGAGTGAAGCAAACAGGTACTGAAGGTACTTATATTGAAGGTTGGTTTGATGAGCCAGTTAGTAATTAATTGTATGTAATTCTTAAAATCTAAAATCGTACGTTAATGAAAACAAATTTGCAGAAGTACTATTTTCTGTCATTAACGTACGAAAGCGCATTAAAAAGCGGAAAGTGAGCCTAAATCAGATATCAGCTCTTTTATCTGTATTTTGATTTCTTCTGGTGAACTATTTTCTAAGTTGGTGCTTAACTTTTCTATGTCTTTTAATAGCTTTTCTTTTATTTTTAGATGTGAATATTTTGTTTGATCTAATTTACCTTTATTGTTTAAAGATTTTATTGGGTCTAGTGTGTTGCAGTAGCCGTCTTCATTTTCGTTTCCTGTAATGTATATTGCTCCTTTATTTCTTAAATTATTTATTTCCCTTTTTGTATAATTATCGCTTTTTATGCCAATAAGTTTTTTCTTTTTAATAGCTTGTGGGAATTCTTTATCTAAGATTTTAATGTATTCGTTGCTTGTCCATGTATCTCCTCCATGGTTTTTTATTTTAATAAAAATTACTTCTTCAAAATTTATCAGAACTATTGCTATGCTGCCAGAGCGGTCTATAAATTTTGGATTTCTAGGATACATGTCAGATTTCAAATGAAAATGTATTAGTTTTTCATGTAAGTAAAGGTTATCTGTATAACTAGCTTCACATATTCTTGTACTTTGATATTTATTTAAATTTTCTCCATTTTCTATTTCTTTTTTTAGTTTGAAAAATCCTTTTTGTAAGTCAGTTGTTAGTTTTTTGAAATCTTCTTTAAAAGCTGAAGTTTGTAAACAATTACGAGTTTTTTCGGGAATTCTTCTTTCCAAAAAATTTAAGTATTGAAGTATTAAACAACTATTCGTACAGAAATCTATTTCTTCAGCAAGAAAATTTTGACAAATTATATTATTTAGATGATCTAGTAAATTAATTTTATTCATATGGTTACTCTAAATTTTTTTAAGGGCAAGGACACACAAAGGGTACTCTATACAAAAACTAAAGTTTTCGCTAGATTACCTTTTGTGCCTTGCAAGGGAAGAATCCCTTGACCCTCTTTTCGCCTTTTTCTATTGCGGTAAATTGCCTTTACTTGGCAATTTGTCCTCATAAAAAAAGCCGATCCAATCCATGAAGCAGATTGAGTCATGACTAAGAAAGACATAATCAAAAGAAAAAAAGAGATCAAAGTCCGTTTAACAGAAGCGGAACATCAAGCCTTACTGGAGCGTATGGAAGGTGGAGAGCTTGCAACTTGGATTCGAAATACTTGTCTAGATGAGAAGCCAAATAAAAGAAGAAATTATAAAGCGGCAGATCCTCAGCTATTAGCAGCATTAGGACGCATTGGGGGCAATCTCAATCAGATTGCGAGACAAGTAAATACTGTGGAATCTGATATAGAAAAACTTAGAGCCTTTGCAGAGTTGGCAGTTATTCGAGAACAACTACAAGGAATTTTAGCCAACTATGATCGTTAAATTTTTGGGAAATAAGGGCGGTGGTAGTGCAGGTGCAACCATTGACTACCTACTTGGCAAAGATAGGGATAGACCAGGTGCAGTTTTACTGAGTGGAGATCCTGAATTAACCCAACGATTAGCAGACAACTTGGACTTCCAAAACCGTTATACGGTTGGAGTACTTTCATTTGAGGAACCAAACCTCGAAGAACACCAAAAAGAAGCCATCATGCAGAGCTTTGAAGAAACATTGCTTGCTGGGTTAGAGCGTGACCAGTACGACATCACTTGGATAGAACACACTGATAAAGGACGTTTAGAGCTTAATTTCGTCATTCCAAATGTGGAATTAAGTACAGGAAAAAGATTACAGCCTTATTTTGATCAAGCTGACCGCCCACTTGTAGAAAACTGGAAACAAGTCATCAATTTTGAGCATGGTTTAACAGACCCTCATGCACCAGAGAAAGCTCAAGCAATTAAAACTTTGAATAGCCAAAACCTACCTCAAAGCGTCAAAGAAATTAAAGAGCAAATCGGGACCGCAATTGCTGAGCAAATTAGCAATGGCAATATCCAAAATAGGCAAGATGTAGTTGAAACCCTAAAGGGTGCAGGCTTTGAGATTGCTAGAGAAACAGATAGATCAATCAGTATTAAGAATCCTGAC
>NZ_VPEO01000084.1:0-2938 GCF_013417155.1 Acinetobacter sp. YH16052
GTGTTTGAGGTGTTTGGTGTTTGAGGTGTTTGGTGTTTGAGGTGTTTGGTGTTTGAGGTGTTTGGTGTTTGAGGTGTTTGGTGTTTGAGGTGTTTGGTGTTTGAACTTTCTAATTGTTTTTAGTTATTTTCTATTTAACTTATAAAACAAGAATAATAAAAACCCCCACTTTAAAGCTAGGGAAGATTCAAAACAAACCCCAAGAGGGGCTGTTATCTGATATGGCTTATCTGCTATCACTTTATCAAACCTTTTTTCTTGCGCCGATAATATGTAGCTTGACCAATTCCAAGGGCTTCCCAAGGCTTTTTTGAACGCTCTGAATCAGCTTTAGGGCCACGTTTGGACTTGGCACCTCCCTTCGCACCACGTTTAGCTTGAATCTCGCTGAAATCTCCATAGCTGAAACGCTGCCAAACCCATTTAGCAATACTCTTTGATGTCGCCTTTACTTCGCTATACGGTAAAGGTTGTTCAAAACCGCTATTAATCGCTTCTATTTGCGCCCTGACGGCTCTTTCCCACTCGTGGCTAGAGTTGTGGTGCATGTAGTCTCTAATCGCCTTATACGCCCAATGACGCCCTTTCTCGAACATGGTGACATTGCGACCTAAACCAACTACTTCAAGTTTTTTCGGTATCTTCTTCGGCAGATCCACGAAGTCAGCAAGATAATCCAGCGAATACGCTTTATCAGTCCAAAAAATCGTCCTCCACTGGTCATTGAGAGGATTTTTTGTGATCAAATGAGAATAACTGAGATCAGCACCCATTTTGAGTGCAAAAGCGTAGTAAATAGCTTGTGCGTACTTGATTGCTTTCACACTAGCAAACTCGCTTGTACAAAGCGGTATCTCAAGCTTGTAGCAGTGATGGCAATGACCGTTGATTGGGTTCTGTGTTGTCCAAAACGGCTGTGGCAAACCTGCGTCAAACCAGGATAAAGCGGAATCTTCTTTGTCATCATCAAAGACAAAGTAAATCGTCATAAGTGGCGGATTAACTTGAATATAGGGCTTTTTAACCGCAATAGATTTGGGACGAATAAGCATATAGCCTGGTTTTTCGTCCATACAATAAGGTTTAATCGGTAGGTCTTGATAAAAAATTGACCGAAAATCAGTGTCTTTTGCTTCACATTTATTCATTTATAACAGTAACCGCTTGCAAAGCTCGCAAACACTGCTAAAATTAAGACATATTCAGGTGTTTAATTTTTAGTGTTTTCAAGCATTTAAATTAAAATTCCGAAGAAAGACAGGACGGCAATCCTGTTTTTTTTCGCCTATGAAAATGTAGCACTATTTTCAGTAAAAGCATACTGCAGTAAAAACAGTGATTTAGAGATGCTTTTTTTTTCGAGTACAGCAATGTAAAACATTGCTACGCAGAAAAATAAAGGGTCATCTTCTACTTTTACGCTTGATCACGTTGAATGCTTGATTTAACTCAATCGGGTCATAGTTCAAGCTTTTACACAAAGTAAAAAAGTTTTGATTGTCCATTTTTTCATGACACCAATTTAGCTGTAACAGCCAATGTTTTTCTGCATTTAATTGTTCGCACACATCATGTAAATAAGACAAGTCTACATTTTCCATTTCAGAAAAAGTAAGCATTGCAGCATAAGCAACGTCACTGATTGATGATGTTTCAAAGTGCTCGCTAATATCTATTTTCATAATTTTTTCATCTCCTACATTGTGAATCCGTTGTCATTATTACGTTCAATAGCTTTTGTTTCAGGCTTCGCCTGAAATAACGGCTTAACTTCGTTTTCTTTTTTATCAAGATCATTTAAGCGATATTCGTTTGAAGTTCGTTCAAGTGAGAATGTCCGATTGAGCTTTTGTCGAGTGTCGTAATTCAGATGACAGCCTGATTTTTTCATATAATCAATAATGCGCTCATCATTGCGTATCATCTTGTTTACAATATCAATTTCATCTCTACTCAGCCCATTTTCATAGTGTTGATAGTGTCCTAGTTCTTGAAATTTGGTTTCGATGTAGTAAGCGACTTGCTCAATATTTCGATTCTTAAATGCTTCATGCTGACGTTCTGACCAAACAGCAATACGCTCCGCAGTCGGTGAGCGATAACCATTGTTTTTGAAATATCGAGTTAAATCAGTACAGGGCTTTGGCTTAATCACAACATTACTGAGTTGTCGTGCAATTAAATCAATGTGTTTAGTTGTTCGATCAAGTTGTTGACTGAAAGTTCTAGCTTCTGAAGCTTGTTGTTTAACTCGCTGACGTTGATTTCGTTGTCTGTTGCTGTATTCAATGATGATGCTGTCGAAAGTGCTTTCGTTAATTGCGATTGTGTGAGCTGTATATCGTCCAGAATTGGTTTTAGTTCTTGATTGATCTTGCTCTGCACTAATTTTTCGATGTTCGAGTTGTCCAGTACAGTAAGCAATTTCTCTTGCAAATGTTTTTGCGCTTGCATTGCGAATGTCTGTAAAGACTGCGACATATCTAGCTTTGGTACTTGGTTCATTTGCTGAATTAGTGCTGTGTTGCGCTGTTCTAAGTGCTCGATGTACTTCTTCTGCTCGTTGATACAAGTCTGCTGTAGCTCGTTCTGTTTCTGTAGCAAACTGACTTGCTGACTGATTAACTGCTTTAATTCGCTCATTTACTTCACCCATGAAATTATGATCAGGATTAGCAGTAATGCTGTACATGATACTGACAAAATTAGACTGATTTTCTGCTGTTGTTGCTGTGTCTGCTGTTGAGCTAAGCTCTGAATATTCAAACTTTCGGCTTGTTTCACTAAACTTTGTACCTGATTCAATAGCTCGGTTGATCTGTGCGTCAGCTTCTGCACTGATTCCTTTTGCTCTTGTGCGTTGTTGATCAAGTTCTGACAGCTCTGCTGTATTTCGTTGTCTATAAATTTCAATCGGGACCTGGTACTTGTCTGCAAA
>NZ_VPEO01000085.1:0-2832 GCF_013417155.1 Acinetobacter sp. YH16052
AGGTCAGGTGGCCTAACTTAAATAAAAAAGTCTCCGACAAACCCGGTACGGTTCAATTTCTGGAACCAGAATTCATACCAAAATTTAAGTGCGAGCATTGTCAACGGCATTCTAAAATTGACCCCTTTGATCTCGTATTAAATTTCAACCTGGGGCTGAATCCCAATTCTTTTTTTATCCTTCAAACGATAACTCTCACCCGATATTTGTACCACATGACAGTGATGCAATAACCGATCTAACATCGCAGCGGTCAACGTGACATCATCCGCAAACGACTTAGACCATTGGCTAAAGGGTAAGTTACTCGTCAATATCGTACTGCCTTTTTCATAACGCTTGGCAATCACGTTAAAGAACAGATTCGCTTCTTCACGTCCAAACGGTAAATAAAGAGATGGATCCGGAAATTTGAACAACTCCTATAAGTGATATTCTGCTCCTCAAATGATGTTATAAACATCAATATATGGAGTATTTTATGGCACGTAGACCAAGAAGAAATCATTCAAATGACTTTAAAGCTAAGGTAGCACTTGCTGCGATCAAAGCAGAAAAAACACTTGCTGAATTGAGTGCTGAGTTTGATGTTCATCAAAACCAAATTATTGACTGGAAAAATCAATTGATCTCAGCTTCCTCACAAGCTTTCGATCAATCAAAAGCTCCATCAGAACCACCCATCGATCTAAAAAAACTACATGCAAAAATCGGTGAGCAGGCATTAGAAATTGATTTTTTAGAAGGTGTGTTGAAGAAACTGGGCCGCTTCAACCACAAAAGTTAATCGATCACTCACTTCAGATTTCAGTATCTAAACAAGCTAAGTTACTGAAAGTCTCTCGTGGTTGTTATTATTATCGCCCAAAACCTGTTAGCTCATCAGATCTGAAGCTGATGCGATGTATTGATGAATTACATATGCAATATCCTTTTGCAGGCAGTCGTATGATGCGTGATTTGTTGAATCGTCAAGGGCATCATATAGGACGACGTCATACACGTACTTTAATGAAGAAAATGGGTATTCAGGCGTTATATTGCAAACCAAATTTAAGCCAGGCTAATCAAGCTCACCGTAAATATCCATATCTGCTCAAAGGATTGGCTATTCAGCGCAGTAATCAAGTGTGGTCTACGGATATAACGTATATCCCTATGGCAAAAGGCTTTGTTTATTTATGTGCTGTGATTGATTGGCATAGCCGCAAGGTACTTGCGCATAGGGTATCGATTAGTATGGAGGTGGATTTTTGTATTTCGGCTTTAAATGAAGCGATTGAAAAATATGGATCACCTGAAATATTGAATACAGACCAAGGCAGTCAGTTCACCAGTGATGCATTTATTGATGTATTGAAATCAAATGGCATTCAAATCAGTATGGATGGTAAAGGTCGATGGGTAGATAATGTGATGGTTGAACGATTATGGCGGAGCGTTAAATATGAAGAGGTGTATCTCAAAGCTTATAGCAGTGTCACAGATGCGAAAAAGCAATTGAGTGCATATTTTGAGTTTTATAATCTGAAACGACCTCATTCGAGTCTAGACAAAATGACACCAAATGAGTTTTACTATGATCAGCTACCCCAACAAAACAAGGTGGCTTAACTAGAGCGGAATATCACTTATAAATACGCTTTTAGTTGTTCAAACAAGTGGAACCACCTCTGTTTGTAATGATATTTTATAAAATTCAATATTAGATCTGCAGAGAAAAACTTATCAAACTAAGTATTGGCTAGTCTTTTTCTTCGAAAAACTTATCAAACGAAGTATTAAGTTAATCTTTTTCTTCAACTTCTTCCTTAAACTCAAACAAATCATTCATCGTACAGTTAAAGTACTTACACAACTTATCGGCGACTGGTAATTCAATACGTACAGCACGGTCATAATACATACTTGTGAGCGTGTTGCGATTGATACCTGTTGCATGCACCACTTCACTTAATTTTAAAATTTTTCTATCGCCCATGAGGCTAGATAACTTACAAGTAATCATATTTAAATTAATTTACAAAAAATAACTTGCTGTGGGTTATTTGAAGTTGTTGACTGAGTAATACTTTGCTAAAATTAACCTACAGCAGGTTATTACAACTTATAGAAAGTATATTTTATCCATTTCAACTAAATTATAACTTTTTAAATATAAGGATTGAACCTGCATTAGATTATTTTGTGGAGATGACCGCCGTGTTACCAAATGAGTTATTGATCAGCCAGCAAGCTCGTGACTTAGGAAATCAATTAATTAAAGAAATGAACATCAATAGAAGTTATGGAATGGCTAATTTTCTTGGAGTAAATACTTGCTATGATAATCATCAGGCTGTACTTATTTGGACATTTCAACTGCTTGAAAGGGAACCTGCCTTAAATGAATTAGCAGAAATTAAAAAATATTTTCTTTTAATCTTTCCAGATAGTGTTTATCAATTAGCCTAAGTTGTTTTTAAAATTAATTTATTAAATAAAAAGCACTAAATCAAAGAAAGCTTTATTTAAAAATACCTATTAATTCAAAAACATACCATTTACTGAATATATGAAGCATAGGTTCCTGCTCTATCACTCACTCGTACTAAAATTACATCGCTCTTTTTACTGATACTAAACAATTTATGTCCACGCCACGTTCTGCGGCTTCGAGGGCTAGTTTTTGTTGAACCACTGAGAACAAGGACAACAAACTGCCTACTATATTTTCCCGGAGAGTGGTGTAGGAACTTTTTCATTATTGCTAATCATATCAGCGACAACATCAGCAACGAGCTCCTCTATTCCTGAGAATGCTTTAGACTGATCCGCATCAAGCCAAGACAA
>NZ_VPEO01000086.1:0-2819 GCF_013417155.1 Acinetobacter sp. YH16052
CTTCGGAAATTATCCGCAATTTCTGCGGATAAACCTTGGGTTAAGTTTTGAGCAATGTTGTACGCTCAGGCTGACATAAATTAGGGATCATTGCGTCTAAATGAAGTCTCTTCATAATTGTTTAGTGTTGTTGCAATAAAAAGTTTAGATGGCATTTTTTTGCTCATTAATGATATTGATAACATTAAAAATATATATAAAAGCTTATAATTAGAAGCAGTAATTAAATCCAATTTATAAGGACATGTATGTTGTTATCAGAAACACAAAAAAAAGAGATTTTAGTGAAAGCTAAGGATTGGTTTCGAAAAAGTGTTATGGAAAGTCACTTACGAAATGCCAAAAAACTAAAAAAAGCCTCTGAATTTAATATAAATCCTTTTACTGCAACATACTTAGCTAATTTTTTAACTGGAGATGCTTCCCCTGAAAGTATGGCTAAAGCATTAATTTACCCTCGAATTTTAGGTACGAGCATAAACACAACTTTTGGGGGGGCAATTCAAAATTTTACGAATGACGTATTAGGTACATTTAGCAGTACGACATTAGGAATTGATATTGAGTATGAAGATCAGCAAGATGGTAGAAAAAAATACTGTCAGATTAAATCAGGACCAAACACAATAAATAAAGATGATGTGGAGACGATTCATCAACATTTTAAAGCTGTAAAAAATTTAGCTCGAACAAATAATCTTGCGTTACAAGTCAATGATATGGTTGTTGGAATTGTCTATGGTGAGAGAAGTGAGATTAGTCAACATTATAAGAATTTAGAATCTAAACATGACTATATTGTGCTTGTTGGTAGAGAATTTTGGGAAAAATTAACTGGTGATAATGAGTTTTATGATGATTTAATAGCCGTAATTGATGAAGTAGCAGAAGAATCTGATTTTAGTGAGGAATTAGATTCTATAATTAAAGACTTATCTAATGATAAAAAAATTATAGAACTCTCTAACATGGCGAATAAAGAATCTAAGTGATCTTATGGGGTGGCTCCTCCATTATAAAAATGGGGGGAAATAAGCTTCTATTTTACCTGTAACTCATATCATGACGGCTATCCCTAAAGAGTTAGATAATTTTTCTGCCGAACAAGTTGCAGATGACTTATCTGTTTCAACCTTATATTTATCAAACATTGACACTATCAAAACTCCTAAAATAATTGTGGACCTGGCTCTCCTTCCACGTTAAACTTATGACTTGTTCTGTAATAACCTTAACGCACCTATGAATGTACTTACTTCCTTTGACGATTGCTTCTCCGCAGAAACAATTGCTGATGTCTTATCAGTTTCTAAAAGGAATATTGAATCATGGGCGAAGAATGGAAAACTTGTTCCGATTCTAGATCCTGCAACCCACAAAAAACCATATAAAAAAGAACAGTTAATTCAATTTCCTGAATTTTCTGCAATGTTTAATAGCTCATGGAAAGAACAAGAAAAAATAACTCCAATTAGAGAATTTTCTCTTGTCGAGTTATTTGCAGGAGCAGGCGGATTAGCTTTAGGTTTAGAAAAAGCTGGCTTCAAATCAATTTTATTAAATGAGAAAGATAAATTTGCATGTCAGACTTTACGATTTAATAGACCTGAATGGAACGTAATTGAAGATGATATTGCTAATGTTGATTTTCGTCATTTACAAGGAAAAGTTGACTTATTAACAGGAGGATTCCCATGCCAACCTTTTTCGTATGCTGGTAAACAGTTAGGTTTTGAAGATATCCGAGGAACTTTAGTTTTTGAGATGGCTAGAGCTATCAAAGAAATTCAACCTAAAGTTTTCTTAGCAGAAAATGTAAAGGGATTAGCGGAAAATGATGGTGGAAAAACATTAGAAACCATTATTTCTATTCTAGAAGAAATAGGTTATGAGATTGTTGAGAAAGATATTTATAAAGCATTATTTTATAAAACACCTCAAAAGCGTGAACGTCTTATAATTATTGGTGTTCGAAAAGATCTAGTTGGCCAAGCTAATTTTGAGAAACCGTCTCCCTATCATCGCATTCTAAATCTGCGTGATGCTTTCAAAGCTGGTGAATTATATGAAGATGATGTTCCTGAATCTATAAGTCAAAAATACCCTCAAAGAAAGGCCGAAATTATGTCGCATGTTCCTGAAGGTGGATACTGGAGAGATCTACCTCTAGAACTACAAATTGAATATATGAAAGGCAGTTTTCACTTAGGTGGTGGAAAAACAGGTATGGCTAGACGATTATCATGGGATGAACCAAGTCTAACATTGACTTGTGCGCCGGCACAAAAACAAACAGAACGTTGTCATCCAAGTGAAGATAGGCCTTTAACGACTAGAGAATATGCAAGAATCCAGACTTTCCCTGATAATTGGGTATTCCAAGGTTCAGCTAGCCAAATCTATAAACAAATTGGTAATGCTGTTCCAGTCAACTTAGCATTTGCTATCGGTAAATCATTAGTAAAAATGCTAAATCAAATGGATTAAACTTAAAAGGCACCTTCTAAAGGTGCCTTTTAATATTTTCTAGGGCATTTTCGACATCTTTAGATTTTGATTCTAGAGTCACTTTAAAATCTTTTAAATGATCATATTTTTTTAATTTTTTAACATAATTAGCAACTGTGTTGTTAGAGCATCCTAAGAAATTAGCTATTTCCCTTTGATAAAGACCATGATTTACATAAAGCTCATAAGCCAAAATCTGCTTTAATCCCATTGGGGTATCAAAAAACTTCTTGTCAAACATGCCACAAACAAACTTAATATAAACTCACTTATTATCATCCCATATATCAAAAGATTTAACATAAAATCTC
>NZ_VPEO01000087.1:0-2774 GCF_013417155.1 Acinetobacter sp. YH16052
AATCAGGCATTTAGTTGAAAATATGTTTTGTAGATTAAAGCAATTTAGAGGAATAGCTACTCGATATGACAAGCTCAAAAGAAATTATCAAAGTTCTGTTGCTTTAGCCTGTATATTTTTATGGCTATCTTTATAGGGTTAATTATGAACAGTAAGTGTCAACAGACCCTAATTAGAATTTTTAAATGAATAGTTGATTATTTTTACCGCCTTCAACTTATCTCACACATCAATTTACGGATAGTTCAGATTGCTTCCCCATATAAATAGGAATTTCTTTCCAATTTAAAGAATTCATGCATTAAAAAGCTCTTGACCTCCTAATTTTGGGATATGGCAAATATGGGGGTCTTTTTATACTGAATCCACATTATAAATTTCAGGAAGATTCTAATGAAAAAAACTTTACTTTGCCTTGCTTTAGCGGGGTTACTTAGTGCCTGCGGCGGTTCGGATGATAACTCAAGTACACCTCCTGCAAGTAATATTGGAACCCAGACAGGGGTGCTGACGGATGCTGTGATTTCTGGAGTACGCTATGTCACAAGTAGTGGTGCTACAAGTTTTACCAATGACGATGGTGAATTTAACTTCAATGAAGGAGAAACGGTTAAATTTTATATTGGTGATGTTCAACTCGGTGATGAAATTGAAGCCAAAGAACGTGTTACCCCTTTGGATTTAGCTGAGACTGAAAATGCTCGCCTTAACTTACTGGTATTTTTACAATCCTTAGATGGAGATGATAAAGATGACAAACTTCAAATTAGTACGGCCACTACAGATGCCTTAAAAAACCAGAGTATTAATTTTGACCAACCTTATAATGACTTTAAAAATGAAGCCATTGTCAAAACAGTAATTCCTGAAGGAAAGTTAGTGAATGAAGAGGACGCTAAAGCACACTTCCAAACGACCTTCTATAAAGATATTGCCGGTACGTGGGAGATTAACCGTACCGATAACACTGCTGTGTTGATTCACATTCTGGAAGATGGACGCTATGCACTAGGTGAAGCAGAAGCAAAAGATGAGAGTGGTCAAGCAGGCATTGAAATGGGCCGCTTAAAATGGAATGCAACAACAACCGTGATTGAACCGGAAATCCTGCATGACACCAATGGTGAATGGGGACTTTCACATCCTGCCGAGAATAAACCTTATTCTTTAAACTATAATGGAACTCAATTAATTCTTACTGAACCAGGCGTTAGTACTGAATACCGTTTAAATCGGGTTAAGCAGTCTAATAGTCTCGTCGGCACGTGGCGACTCAATGAAACGCACCTATTTGCTTTCTTTGATAACAACTATTATTTCTTCCTAGACACTGAAGGTGGAGATGACTGTGGTTGGCCAGGAATTGAATATGGCAAATATACATTGTCAGCAAATACTCTCACCACAACCGAGGTATTATTCGATACCAACGAGTGTGGTGGATTACAAGATAGTTCAAATGGCAGCAAGACAATTGCAAGCATCAATATATCTAACAACAATCTTATCTTACATCCGCAAGGTGAAGATCCTGTAACTTTACAACGTGTTAAATAACCCATATAAACCGGCTTGAATATGAAATTCAGGCCGGTTTAATCAATATGTTCAAATTGAATGGTACAACCCATCAATAAATGCATCAGTTCGATTTGCGAACAACATTGGGTTTTTTCATAAATATTTTTAAAATACGTCCGTACCGAACTCAGCGTAATGCCACACTGTTCTGCAATATCTTCTATTTTATAACCATTAATTAACAACTCACATAAATCAAACTCTCGTTTGGAAAGCTGGTAACACTGTTGTAGGTAAGTTCTTGACAGGGAATAATGCTGGTTTTTATCCGTCATAAATAAGGCAATCTGATGCTGAGCAGACTGTAAATGTTGCATATTTCTTAATTTCTTAAAGGGCACCACCGTCAGCATGAATTGTGAGCCTGCCCCATCACTCAACGCCAAGACTCCACCCACTTCAGTCTGAATGGTCGTATTTTCCAGCAAAGCACTTTCTAATAGCTGATCAAAACGTATCTGCTGAGCATAATTGGTTTTTAGACGGTTATGTATATCCAGATCCAGACATGAACTTTGATCAAGCATCTTTTGCGCAACAGGATTGGAATAACTTAAACACAGGTTTTGATCGAGCAGTACAATTCCGGTTTTTAAACTGTCCAATACGGTATACAAGCTTAAATTATCTTGCTGAATCAAGTTGATTTGCCGGTGAATTTGCAAAGCCCGGCGTAAATGAATACTGATACGTCTTAGAAAATCCAGCTCAGGCTGTTCAAAAGGCTGTACTTCAGGTGCACGATGAATACCCAGTACCGCCCAACGATAATTCCCCCGATCCAGCAATACTCCCGCCAGATAAGATACACCGCCAGGCTTTAAACACTTCTCATAGAACACATAGTGATCCGTACCCGGCTGTTCTGCATAGTGCTGACAGTTATGACTTAAAGCATCGCCCATCTCGATCGCATTCCATAAGGGCATATGCAGTTTCATATCAATCACTCTGATACGCTCCTCTTGATAAGCGGCCAGACTTTCATTCGGGATATTGTGCGTATAGACAAAGTCATAGCCTGGATTAAGCTGATCCAGACCGGTAAAAATTGCACTCTTACTTTTAGGGCGTGTCCTCATTTGGCTTTACACCAAATAAACATGCAAGCAATGTAAATCATAGACTGGTAATTTCGTGCAAGCTTATCAAATCGGGTTGCAATCGCTCGGAAATGCTTCAATCTCGCAAAC
>NZ_VPEO01000088.1:0-2759 GCF_013417155.1 Acinetobacter sp. YH16052
CTTTATCAGCTCAATCAAAGGCAATCGAGAGCGATCAGCAAAGCTTACAGCAAGCACAGAAATCATTAGCGACAATACAGAAGCAATTTCACGAGCTAGAACGCAGTACAGCAAGCTATACCGAGCAGATCAATGGAAAAGTTCGAGAGATGAGCCAGATTACAGCCAACAACGAAGAAGCATTGGGGAAAATCTCAGTCTTACAACACTCAGTCTCGTTACAAGTGACCAAAGCTCAGCAGAATTTGCTCGAAACGTCGGAGATATTGAAAAAAATCTCGTCCAGATGAATGAGCGTAAACAAGAGATAGAAAAACCTCGACCTAAGCAGGATCGAGGGATGGATTTTGGGATGTAGTTTAATTCTGTGTGAATAGTTTACTAATTACACCAATAACAGCGAGTATGGCTAAAAAAGCGAATGTAATACCAATTGAAATTAATCCTGCAACTAATAGAACTAATAGGTATCCTCCAAAACTATTGGGCTCTACAATGTTATAAGCAACAATTAAAAGGACTATTGTTAAAATAATTTTCATTTCTTAAGGTACGTATTTCAAAATACTGAGTTATTCAAATTTTCACATTTTTTAGGTATTCGAGTGCATAAATATTTTCTTATTTTCCTTACAATTCTTTCATTTTCATCAAGTTTATATGCTTTTTCTGATGCTGAAATTATTGAAAGAGCTAAGCAAGGCTATGCAGAGGATCAACTTACTCTTGCTGTTATGTACAAAGAGGGAGTAGGTGTACAAAAAAATATGGCTGAAGCTATAAAATGGTTTGAAAAGGCAGCTAATCAAGAAAATACAGATGCTCTGTTCATGCTTGGTGCAATTTATCAAAATGGCATGGGGGTATCTGTTAATTTAAATAAGGCAGCCAACTTATATCAAAAAGCTAGCAATAAAGGAGATATAGCAGCCACACGTGAGCTAGCCACCATGTATTTATTCGGAAATGGTGTTGTTAAGAACCCCGCAAAAGCAGTCTCTCTTTTTACTCAAGCTGCGAATAAAGGTGATATTACAGCTCAGACAAAGCTTGGATTAATGTATGTAAGAGGAATAATTGTAAAACAAGATATAACTAAGGGAATGTCTTTATTGAGAAGTTCTGCATTAAAAGGTGATAAAGATGCATTGTATCTTATTGAAAAATATAACAAAGAAAATATAGTTAAATAAAATAATTAAATACATCATAGCCATGAAAAATATTTTCAATGGCTATGCTCGCAAGCTAAATATGGTGATTCTTTTTTAAAAATTCTTTTTGCTTTTTTTCCCATAATTCAAAGTGCTTTTTTAGATTTGAAAGAGATCCTTTATAAAAATCACCTTTCAGAGTCATGTCCTTAATGCCGCATCTTTCTGATAAATACATAATATACGTTTCTGGAGAGTCATTTAGTTTGTGGATCACAAAGTTGACAGGAAAAACTAAATCACATGGTTGTCCATTTGGATATGTATTAAATTCTATTGAAGTTTTGATAAATAAGGTATTGTTTAGTCCATCAGATGAATAGTATCTAGTCTCGTAGCTTCCATTAGGAAAGTAAGAATGATGTATTGATTTGAGATCATTAAAATCATTTGGATCTAAATGTATAAATGGATGACAAAAAGTTCTGCGATGTTCCTTTTTGATTACGCCATCTTTATCAAGTAAGAAATATGGATGTGAGTTATAAAGCTTAAGATAAATAATGAAAGCAATAATTACAGAGATAGATATAACGATTGTCATACTTAGATTTATAAAATATTGAATTTATTTGAATTATAGTTATGAATAACAAAAAAGCCTAACAACTTATTTAAGTTATTAAGCTTTTTGTTTGAAACTTTACTAGCCGTGCCTAGATAAACGATATTTGACTCTTACAGTCTGACCTCGCTTGACGGTGCTGCCGGGCTCTGGGCGTTAGCCCTATCTTTAAAGACCATTGAGCACATGAATGGTCTATCTGTAGTATACAGTTATAAATAAAAGTTTACATTAACTTTTGTGATTTTTAGTGATTTTTGGTGACATTGAATGATTTCTAGTTATTTACTGCCCAGTTTTCCTAAAAGACAGATTGCTTTAATTTGTTCACTTATTTCCATTTCTTTAAGTAAGTTATAAGCACTTGTTAAGGTTGTACCACTTGCCAATAAATCATCGACAAGAAGTATAGATTTTCCTTTCATTTCCGTAACTTTTTCAATTTGAGTCGGATCTATTTTCAAAGGACGAATAAACATTCTGTCCTTTGTTGCGACTTCTTTCATAGAAAAAGCTTTATTGGGATTATTGGTTAGATCTCTTTCGAGGGAGCGACGTAAGGCAATGATATCTTTTTTGTATTTTGGGGTTAATGGAAGATCTTGTAGGTCAGAATAGACTTCGAGAATAGTTTTTTTAGAAAAGATATTATTAAGAAGAACTTGCAAAATTATTGTCCCAGCCGACACAGCTGTAGCTCCTCTTAAAAAAGAGGCTTTTTTTTAATCAAACCCGAGTTGCGCTATGATTTTAGGGATCAATCATCTTGTTTCTCCATATCTTAAACAAGCTGATGCGTTGACCTGTGTCAAATATTCAATCATTAAGCACTTAATCAATTGCCTTGTCGTCACCTCAAAAGTCGCATCAATTGATCGGCTGTTTGAGCAATCAAACCAAACATCAAATGACTCATCACCTTAGCGTGACCTCGATAATAAATCACCCGACCGCCAAACTCATCCTTTAAACGGGCATTA
>NZ_VPEO01000089.1:0-2687 GCF_013417155.1 Acinetobacter sp. YH16052
AATAGATAAGCACAAGGACTGTAAGGTACGACAGGAGTTATACCGAACGAACCAATACGAAAAACCCCGGCAGGATGCCGGGGTTTTTTCTTATCTAAATTAATTCAACTAATCAGTATTTTATTAATTGTAGAAAAATGACAACCAAGTGTTTAGTATAGAAATGGATGATATTTAGTAAAAAAAATAGTATTTTTCGATCTAATCCTTTATTTTTGAAGTATAAATTTATGACCCACCTAAAATTAGTAACTCAGTAAAGCAAAATATTGTACTATACCCGCGCATTAAAAATGGAATTCCTAATCGACTATGATATCTCCTCAAACTATTGATAAAAGCATTTTTGATGCTATGTTCTCTAATGTTAGGAAAACATCTAGTGTCTTTAAAATTCAATCATGGAAAAGAGATGCGGAAAAGGTTCGTAGTATAGATATATGCAAATATAAAGCTATTTTAGGCACAATAGCTGCTTATGAAAATAAGCATGATGAAGCTATAAATATATTTAAATCTATATTATTACTTACAAAAGATTGTGGCTATCAGGCTATGATCTACTCAAACATAGCTAATGTTTTAGGACATGCTGGAAAGTACTCAGAAGCAATTGATTCCTATTGGAAAGCTTTTGAGTTAAGTAATAATCCATCATATTTTGAATCGTTCTTTAATTTATGTAAAATTTATTATATTAATGATCAAAGGCTAACTAATATGAAGTCTTTAGATGACAATAAGAAAAAATTCTATGAACAAGAATTATTAAGCTTAAATGAGACGCGTCAAGAAATTATAGAAAATACAAATCTAAATCTCGATTTGTATAGAGATGTATTGAAAGTAGCTTTTTCTGTCTTCTTCACACACTGTAATAATCAAGTTAATAGATTTATAGAAGTGAATGATAGTCAAATTTCTACAATACTATTCAATACCGATTTGGATCTAGAAACAGTTATGCTGTTAAATGATGGTATGAATGATAAATTTTTAGACTTATTAGATAGTTATGAGTATGAAGAGCTTATTAAATATCCTATAATATTTACGGCTGAAAATTTTAAAAGCAATGAATTAGGATAGTCGTGGATAGCATAGAATTTTTAAATTTTGCACAAAAAATCATTTCTATTACTCCAATTTCAGAAATTGATTATCGTCAGATAATAAGCCGTAGTTATTACTGTGCATTTCATAAACTTAATGAAAAATCCAATTCCTTAGGCATTCCTGTGAATGCCTATAAAGGTGGAACTCATGCATCCTTACGGCAGACTTTAATAGAATTACGTCCGGCAAATAAACAATTGAAAGCTATAGCATATCGACTAGTTAGCTTCCATCAATTACGTATTATTGCAGATTATAAGTTAGAGGATAAAGTGACAGAAATATCAGCTAAGGAATCTATTGAAAACTGCAAAAAAATATTAGATCAAATTAATTTAGTTACTAGTCTGTAATCTTTTAAAAGCACTTTTTCCTTTTATTTAACATAAAATCTCTTATACGAAATCCAGATTCAAGACATAAAAAAGCCCGACATCCTGTCGGGCTTTTTCATATCGGGTTGCTAATCTTACTGATCTCGTGCTGCCCATTCCTTGCGCTATTTTCTTATTCTTGTTTTCTGGAAACATCCAGTTCCCTTATGTATTCATCATAGGGCTAATGCCTTGGATTACCAATCCGCAAAATCCTTAAATCTGTGTAAGTTTTAGCTTACAAAGTTGGCCTATTTTATCCCAAGAGTTGTCCGCAGAAATTGGGGATTATTTCTGAACTGTGACCCTTGAGAAATCAGGAAAAAATGCAAAAACGAATGTTTTTTGATCAATTTTATTGGCTAAAAGTTACAGTTTTGCTTAAAAAGAAACCGACTTGTTTCCAAGTCGGTTTTTTGTGGTTTTTCAGGGGGATGAAAAATTTTTAACTATATGAAAAACAAGGATATTTTAAAAAGCATTTCGTATAAGCTCTATTATGTTAAATGAAGTAAAATTCTATAGATTTTAATATCCATAGAAATCTTTTAGTATTTATTTTTAAAATGAAATTTCCCATTATGAGAAAACCAATAATTTTTTCGATCTTATTACTAATTTGTTCCTTTTCATATGCGGATGACAATAAACAATGTGATGGAATTGCATATGCAGCAGACACCTTGATGACTTTTCATCAAATGGGTTCAGACGTAGAAAAAGCTAAAAGTATTTATAGCAACCTCTTCAAAGAGGAAGGTGAAATTTTCAATCAGATAGTAGATGAAGTAAAGAAATCACCTATCTATACCAAAGAGGAAGAAGCAGAAAAAGCTATAGAAGATTTTAAAAATAAATGGAAAAACTATTGTATAGAAAACAATATAAAATGATTCGCAATTAAATTGATGATCTGCATAGTGATTCTAAAAATTTCCTAAAATTAACGTAATACACGTTATACGAAGTCAAAAAATGGGAGCTATAAGCTCCCATTTTTAGTCTTTAATGCGCTTTTTAGCTTCGTCATAAACTATGCTATCAGCTCGTTTCCCGACTGTGATGAGCAAGATAACTACCTGATCATCTTTAACTTGATAGACAAGTCTGACACCAGCTTTTAATAATTTAATTTTATAGCAACCTGCAAGATCGCCTCTCAGCATATTCTTTGGAATATGTGGCTGCTCTATGACT
>NZ_VPEO01000090.1:0-2675 GCF_013417155.1 Acinetobacter sp. YH16052
TGTACCTACCGTTTAAAATCGAAAGGGAGCTTGTAATCAGAGAAAAGGCGAGGGCGAAATTTTGATGATGCTCAATCGCTCGTAGACACTCGCTCGGTTCTTATTATCTAGGTTTTAATTATTTAATTGAGCTAATCAAAGTTGTGAAACATTGATTAAATAGTAGGCGTGGAACGTGACAAATCATTAAAAAAGCCCGAACAGTGATGTTCGGGCTATCAACTAGAAACTACAGCGTTGAATTATAAGGATAATTATAAGAAACGTTTGCATAAAAATTCCCCTATTTGCCTCATTCTATACAAAAAAGTAGCCGGGAATTAAACCGCGATGCTGAAATTGCTCAAAAATGTCATAAAAAATGCCCCGAAAGGCGTTGTGATGCTTTAAAACACATAAGGGCGAATAAAAATTAAGAAGAAAATCCCGAGCATCAAAAACCATTTTAAGAAGTAGTACACGCGACTATTTTTAGCTTTTAAGGCCTTCGCTTTTAAACGCACTTGATAGACATAGCCAAAGACTTTGTTTAAGCCACCTGTCTGATCGCCTGCTTCATTCGGAGAACTTGCTGCGGTCATCACATTCTTGCCAAACCAGTGATTAAACTTTTGCATCCAGCGAGATTTTAACGGACGCTCAACATCGGCAAAGAAAATAATACGGTTTTGAGAAGTACCATTTTCAGCATAGTGAATATAGGTTTCATCAAACACCACACTTTCACCATCACGCCATGAATAACGCTCACCATCGACATCAATAAAACAACGGTCATCATTGGGTGTCATCAACCCCAAGTGGTAACGCAATGAACCTGCATAGGGGTCACGATGGCGCACTAAACGACTGTCGGGCGCTAGTTCAGTAAACATCGCCGCCTTAATGCTAGGTAAAGTTTTTAATAATGCTGTGGTTTTTGGGCATAATTCTGCTGCTGATGGATGCGCGGAGTCATACCATTTTAAATAAAAACGCTTCCAGCCTGTTTTAAAGAATGAATTAAACCCCAAATCATCGTAGCTACTTGAAGCTTTAATACCGCCCTGTTGATATAAAGCTTTGGCTTCATCACGAATCATTTCCCAGTTGTCATCTAAAACTTTTAAATCTTGAAAATGCTGAGTGTCGATATAAGGTTGATTCGGCACTTTAGAAAATAAGTACATTAAATAGTTAATCGGTGCAAGAATGGTCGAATGGTCAAAAAACTGACGATAAAAACTATGACGCACCTTGCCGCGCTGTTGAATATACAACGCTGAAGCGATAAAAATCGCCAAAATAATCCACTTCAACATAGAACTAACCAAATACTGAAAACAGCAAAAATTCAAAAATGTCACATATTCTACTCCATTTCAGCGCATGACATCATCGCAGAAAATAGAACACAGCATTGCCAGTCGCTCTGTATACCCACCCAACCTCACGCTATAAAACGTCACCATCCAAACCAAGCATTGACTTATCTGCCCTAAACAAACCACCAAAAGCTCTACTTTTTAAGCTTTTCTCAGTCCTAAAATATTCCAACCGGATAAAAAAAAATATAAAACAATCACTTTCAGAAACCTTTGCACGAATAAACACACAAAAGTTCATTAAATTGGTATAATACAATAAAATCAATCACCTAGCAAAAAACACGACTATGGCATGGAAACAAACAGGGCAACTCTCCCTAGCAGACAGTCTCATTAACGCTCACAAAGCCATCGAAGAATTAGATGAACTACACAACCTAATTGACTGGCAAACTATCGAGCAAACCTTACGCCACGTTCATAGCAGTGAGCGTGGGGAATCTGCCTTTCACCCTGTCATCATGTTTAAAGTATTACTCTTACAAAAACTCTATAACCTATCGGATCCAGCCATGGAAAAACAACTGGCACGAGACTTACTATTTCGTCGCTTTGTTGGCCTATCATTAACGGATGATGTACCCGACCATAGCACCATTTGGCGATACCACAAACACCTAGGTGAGCTTAGACTGATTGAACCATTGTTCAACCAAATCAATGAGCAACTAGCCCAACAAAACATTTTTATCAAAGCGGGCAGTGTCAGCATCATCGATGCCAGTATCGTTGAAGCTAAAAACAAACGACCTAAGAAAGGCAAACACACCGACAATACCCAAGATAACGAAGCCGCCTATGTCAGTAAAAAAGACAGTACAGGTAAAGTAAAAACCACCTACGGCTTTAAAATTCATCTCAACTGTGATGAAGACAGCTTTGTCAAAAAGGTTGAAACTACCCCTGCCAATGTCCATGATTCCCAATGTTTTACCACGCTGTTAACAGATGATGAATCAGCCGTGTATGCTGACAGTGCGTATAAAAGCCAAGCCCATGATGACTACCTTGCCGAGCATGAACCACCGATAAAAAATCATATTCATGATAGAGCATGGCGCAATACACCCTTAACCGAACAGCAAAAACGCAATAATACCCAAAAGAGCCAAACTAGAAACACCGTTGAGCGGGTCTTTGGACATTTTAAACTGCATTATGGGATGAGCAAAGCTCGTCATTTAGGGTTAATGCAATTTCATACCAGCACTTTGCTTGCAAGCATGGTGCATAATTTAAAAACTGCCCTAAGCTTGAAACGAAAATACGGACTCGCCTAGGGTTATTGTGTCTGTTGGTTAGTAAGCT